>CAYSHN010000140.1:0-8481 GCA_964430815.1 uncultured Calditrichota bacterium
GAAGATTTAATTAAATTTATTACCATACGGGAAAAATATCTAATCTATTGATCAAAGACGAGGAACCGATATGCCGGTTAAACTCCCCAGACCAAAAGTAAGTGCCCTTATTTTTTTAAATCCTGAATTACCATATCCGCTTGAAAAACTATATCAAATGATAAGAGCTGTTTTTCAACAGTATGGCCAGGTAGTGGAACTCTTGATCATCGATCAACTTAATGATCCTGCTGTACATGCCGAATTAAGCAGAATGAATACGGATGGTAATCCGCTATACTACGTACAGGGTAACTATTCAAGCATGGGTGCCTGGCTAAACACTGCGGTTAAGCATTGCCATGGAGAATATATCCTGTTGATCAATAATAACCAGGCCGAAGTTCAACTTAAAAGCGCTGCTACTGCTTTATTTCTGCTGGCTGCGCGACGACATCCCAGGGCAGGATTGATCTATGCCGATTATGAGACCGCTCAAAGCGGTGCTATCAGTGAAATTCACTTGCTTCCTCATCATCGCGGACGTTTGCGGGATAACCAGGACTACGGTGCAGTATATTTTATCAGCAGTTCTGTCTGGAAACAGATCGGAGGCGCTGATACTGCTCTTAAATATAATACACTTTATGACCTGCGTCTGAAACTATCGGAAAGATCTGAATTGATCCATATCTCCAACCGCTATGCCGGATCGTTGTACAAGATAGTGGCCGCAGAAAAAGGTCATAATGTTTTTGATTATCTGCTGGCCGGTAAGGAGAGTCAACTGGAAGCGGAACAAGTGATCAGCGGTCACCTTAAACGGACTGGTGCTTATTTAAAACCGGGAGCATTCTATCATCGCCGGTCGAAAATGGTCCCCCGGGCGCAGCTGCAAGCCTCAGTGATTATACCGGTCAACAACCGGCCGGAGTTCATCGGTGTGGCCATCGAGAGTGTACTTAATCAAACTTTAAAAAATCTGGAAGTGATCGTAGTGGTCAATGGCGGTCAGCAGGATCCCACGATTAATGCTGTTAAAGCATATATGGCAGGTGGAATGAAATATGTCTTCGGCGATCGGCCTGAAGTACGTTTGATTGTTCTTGATATTAATAACATCGGATTATCTCTGGATAGTGGTGTTCAGGCCGCACGGGGAGAAATTTACGTGCAGTTGGATTCTGATGACCGGTTAAAACCACAGGCAGTGGAAAAAATATTGGAAGTTTTTAAAAGTGATCCAACCATTGGTATTGTAATCGGTTCATATGAAGTCTGGCAACTGGATAATGCTACGGGTATTACTTCGAGGGTAGATAATATTCCTGTTGTCACCCATGATGAATGGACCGAAAAGAACGGCCGCAATAATTTGCTGCGTATTAACGGTGCCGGAGCACCACGCGCCATTCCGATCAACATCATTAAAGAGATGGGTTATTTCGCGGTTAATGATGAACCCTATGCCCGGAATTATGGTGAAGATTACTATATGGTGCTAAAAATAAGCGAAAAGTACAAGGTAGGACGCATCCGGGAACCGATTTATGATGTGGTGCGTCATAAAGGGGGGACTGATCACAGCATCGATCAACAAACGATTGATCGTAATGATGAAGCCAAAGATCGTATGCGTTACCAGGCTATCATGCGCAGAATAAAATTAAACAAGGGTAAAAAATAATATGGGCCATTGTAGCAGAAAAAATTCTGCCGTCTGTTAAAATTACTCACTGCTGAAAATGAGAAAATAATCCATGGGCGGAAAATTTACTTTGATCGGAATTGATGGCGGTGCTACCAAAGTTAGCGGTTGGATTGTCCGCTTTGCCAAAAAAGAGAAAAATTTTACTCTCACCTCTGCTCATTCCGAATTGAGTTATAGTGCTATTCCCGGTTTCATTGCCGGTTTCAAACCGTTTGCTGTAACGGAGCAATTACAACAATGGGAACATAAAATAATTACATTGACGGAACAGGAAATTCAGCAGGGCCCGGTCTTTATTGAAGCCTGTGCCCGGGTGATTATCGATTTAGCCCAAAGAGGTAAAGGTAAATCCGTTCTGGTTGGAATCGGCATGCCGGGACTGAAAACAGAAGATCAGCGTGGAATATGTGTAATGGCCAACGGACCACGGATCCCGGATTTTGCTGCTACGGTTGAAGAAAAGGTCAAGATGGCCGGTATACAATTCCTGGCCCCCATAAGTCGGATGGGCAGTGATGCCGATTACTGCGGGATCGGTGAGCTATACGCCAGAGACGGTCTGTTCCGGAAAATTGAAAATGCCTATTATCTGGGCGGTGGCACTGGTGCGGCCGATGCTTTATTGCTGCATAAGCAAGTGGTCCCTTTTGATCAAACAAAAAACTGGCTGGCCAAAACCTGGGAGATGAAAAACGATCTGGGCCTGGGTATGGAAAAATATGCTTCCATTTTGGGACTCCAATTTATTTACAGTCAATTGGCTGACATATCGGTTGAAGAATTAAACCGGAAAAAAATATTTCCCTTACAGATTGCCCGGCTTGTTTTAAAAGGTAACACGGCTGCCGTTTTGACTTTTCAACAGGCTGCAAAATATCTGAGTTTACTTTTACTGGAGAGAATTACTACCCTCTATTCCGGCTGGCAATCACTATTTAGATTTGTCAATCCTGCCCGTGCACCATTAAATCCGGACCATCCTTATAGTGGAGAAGTTTTCGACCGGATCGTGATCGGACAGCGTCTGGGTGAGTTGATGAAAAGCCAGACTGGTAAAAAAATGTTATGGAATCCCTTGATCACGAATCTAGCTGTTTTGATTCTTGATTCACCCGCATTGCCCAAAAAGGTTAAAGAACATTATCTAAATGGTAAAAGATTGCGTTCTAAATTATTAGTGTGTTCCGAATTACGCGAGGCACCCGCGTTGGGAGCGGGGATTGATGCATTTTTTAGTAACAAAAATAAAACTTTTATATGACCCCTACTCCCCTCGATCCCCTCTCCCCCGACATGCGGGGGAGAGGGGAAGAAATTTGTGGATGTCAAAGCAAACCGCACTTTTTAACGCGGGGTTGGTATATATGCCCTTTCAGGGCAGAAAAAATCGAAGAGGAAAATCATGTTGCATTCCAATATGATTCCTGAAACTGAACCGACTATCCGGGTGGGAATAGTCTTACCGGAAGATAAAATTAACCAGTTGGAACTGCAGATTCCTGCGGCCGGAATCTACACTATCAGTTCTGCCAATGTTAATAAAACTTTAAATGAAGGCAAGATAATCATACAGCAAGAGAAAGAAAAAATTAACTGCTCAAATATAGGTATCGATTCATCATGGCGGATTTCTGTTCCCCTAGATTCTTCAATAAAACCGGCTTGCGGTATAAAAGTATTCGGCGTTCCGGCCGGACGCGGTTTTCACTGGCAAAAGATGATCGATGTTTATCTGCCCGGTAATCTTGAAATCGGCGTGAAAGAGGATTGGCTGCTTCTGATCAATGAATTGCCATTGGAGCAATATATAATGTGCGTAGCCACCGCCGAAATGAGTGCCAGCTGTCCCACTGCCTTCCTGGAAGCCCAGATTATAGCTGCCCGCTCATGGATGCTGGCCAATGTGGAGAAAAAACATATCCAATTGAGATTTGATGTCTGCAATGATGATTGCTGCCAACGTTATCAGGGCACTGCTAACCTGACTGTACAATCGATCCAGGCTGCGGAAAACACCCGCGGGCAGGTTCTGCTATATCAGAATCGTATTTGCGATGCCCGTTATTCTAAAAGTTGCGGAGGGATTTCAGAGAGATCTTCTACAATCTGGGGTGGACATGATTCTGATTATCTACAAGTCAGGCCGGATACCGGTCGCACTGCTGCCGAAACAATAATAGATCTGGATTCAGAAAAAAGGGTGATCGATTGGATCAATCAGACTCCCCTGTCTTTCTGCAGTCCTGCGGTAATTCCGGAAAAAAACCTTAAAAAATATCTGGGTAAAGTAGATGAAGCAGGCAAATATTTCCGTTGGCAGGTAGTTTATTCTCAGCAGGAGATATGCAGTTTATTAAACGCAAAATCAGATCTCAAAGCAAAAGTAATACTCGCTTTAATTCCCCTGGAACGAGGCGGTTCAGGACGGATTCTCCGTCTGCAGGTGAAGTATCTTGATGCCGCAGGAAAAGAATATATAACTATTGTTCAAGGGGATGTGGAAATTCGCCGGATGCTGCATAAAGGATTTCTGTACAGTTCCTGCATTTATTTCAGTAGGAAGACAGGCAAAAATAATATTCCGGTTGAATTCACCATCCATGGTGCCGGTTGGGGGCATGGGGTCGGACTTTGTCAGATAGGAGCGCTGAGTATGGCCTTACAAGGATATCAGGCCGAAGAAATCGTAAAGCACTATTACCCCGGGAGTCAATTAACCACGATTTATAAATAAAAATATTGAATGACTGTAAATAAACAGCGATAGATTCTGATCAGGATAATAAATAGAGGATGCTATGAAAACTGGTAACCGCAGTGGCTGGTGGTGGGTACCTTCACTGTACTATGCCGAAGGGATTCCATATACTATCGCTATGGCAGTTTCGGTGGTGATGTACCAGAGATTGGGTATATCAAATACCGCAATTGCCTTTTGGACCAGTATTCTCTATCTCCCTTGGACCATCAAGCCTTTATGGAGCCCGCTGGTCGATGTTTATTCCACCAAACGGAGTTGGGTGCTATGGATGCAATTGATCCTGGCTTGCACCTTTACCACTATTGGATTCATGCTGGCACTGCCCTGGTACTTTCCAGTTAGTTTAACTTTATTATGGATTGTGGCTATCTCTTCTGCCACCCACGATATTGCTGCCGACGGTTTTTATATGCTGGGTTTAAACGCACACCAGCAGACCTGGTTTGTCGGAATCCGCAGCACTTTCTATCGCCTGGCCATGATTACTGCCTCCGGCTTGATTGTGATGCTGGCCGGATATGTCGAATCTAAAACCGGACTGGAACCGGTACAGGTACAGGTAATAGCAGTTCCTTATGATCAATGGAAATTTCCCTCTACCGGGGAAAAAATGAATATTAACACGGTGGGAGTTAAACCTGAAATTGTGGTCTTTCCAGCTCAATTGGCGATCCCCCTTTACCAGCCGGGAATCCCGGTACCGGACTCAGCCCTGTTGTACATCAGCCTCTCTGCCCCTCCACCGGACGAAAGAAAAATTACCGTTCATGTCGGTCGCCGGAGCGGAGATAAAAATATATATATGCCGTCCGAAGTACAACTCGAATTTGATCAGAGAAACTGGAATAAACCTGTTGAACTGGTTATCAAAGTCGATCACCGCTTAAAAGAACGTGGCAAGGCGGTATTCGCAGCCACAGCAGGTAATACTATTATTAGCTGGCGTGTGGCATTCTGGGTGCTAGGTGCAATCTTCTTAGGTCTGGCCATGTATCACAAGTTTTTATTACCATATCCTGCCGGTGACACTGCCAGAGAGCCCCAGAACTTTCTAGCAGCCAATAGTGACGTCTTTCGGACTTATTTTACCAAACCCGGCATTGGAGGCATGATTGCCTTTCTGTTATTATACCGTTTTGCCGAATCCCAACTGGTAAAACTTGCATCTCCTTTTCTTCTGGATGCTCAGGAAGCCGGCGGTTTAGCATTAACTACTTCCCAGGTGGGTTGGGTTTATGGTACCATCGGGATCATCGCTCTGGTGATCGGCGGATTGAGTGGAGGATTCCTGGCTTCCCGGAATGGTTTGAAAACCTGGTTATGGCCTATGGCTTTAATGATGAATCTGCCTGATCTGGTATATGTCTATTTGGCTTATGCACAACCGGAGAATTTTTTAGTGATATGTGCCGGCGTGGCCATAGAACAATTTGGTTATGGCTTTGGATTCACGGCTTATATGTTGTTCATGATCTATATTTCGGAAGGAAAATACAGGACATCCCATTATGCCATTTCGACGGCTTTTATGGCTCTGGGTATGATGATTCCGGGATTGATCAGTGGTTATATCCAGACGGCTCTGGGTTATCAGCAATTCTTTGTTTACATTATCCTGGCTACTATTCCTTCATTCGCAGTGCTGAAATTTGTACATATCGATCCGGAATTCGGCAAGAAGAAAAACTGATCACTTTAATTGAAACATCAACAGGTCGAAGCCGTCTATTTGCAGATCCATTCCATTCGTATAGGTAATCAAAGAATCGTTTTCTATATTCAGTAAGAATTTTGTATTCTTAAAATGATGTTCGAATAACCTGGTATTTACACTTCGGGCCCGATCCATATTATTGACCACGATCATAATTTTCTCTTTATTTAAAATGCGGAAATAAATATAAAATTCATCGAAAGCCGGGAGATGGATCATGTTGCCCTGGCTCAGCGCAGGATATCTGCGACGTAATTTTAATAAATTCCTGGTGAAATCAAACAAATCATTTTCCTGTCCGGTTCTGCCCTCCCTGGTGAAAGCGTTCCTTGAATTGCTGTGGAATCCTCCCGGAAAATCCGCCCGGATCAAGCCATGATCTTTTCCCCCACGTAATCCAATTTCGGTACCGTAATATATCTGAGGGATACCACGTAAAGTGCACAAAAGTTGTAAAGCCATTTTGAAACGGTGTATATCCCCCTTCACCAGATCCATCAATCGCAACACATCATGGTTGTCAATAAAGGTGAGAAGTCGTTCTGGATCTGAGTAAAGAAAATCATGGGTGATACAATGATATATGTTTGAAATACTCTGCTGCTGGTAAAACAGATCGCCAAAAGCATTAAATAAACCAAAATCTGTAACAGAGGGCAGAAATGAATCCAGCGGTTTGGCCAGTACACTGCCATGCTGATATGGGGCAATAAAAGCAGGATCCTGAATCCATACTTCACCGACGATATTAAAATCCGGGTATTGAGATAAAACAGTTTTTGCCCAGCGGGACAAATACTCCTGATCAACGTAAGGATATGTATCCTCCCGTATTCCATCCAGACCGCTTGATTCAATCCACCACAGAGTATTTTGTATTAAATAATTGGCGACATATACATTCTTTTGATTCAGATCGGGCATTTCTGAAACAAACCAGCCAGTAAGGGTATTCCGGGCCAGGACCGAGTCTCCATGAATATCCTGCAGGATATCTTTACCATGATAATTGGTTTGATGATGGTCAATACTGCCGTTGATCCAGTCCGGACTGGGTAAATTCTTCATCCAGGGATGATCAATTCCTACATGATTAGAAACATGATCCATAATCACTTTTAAGTTATGCTGATGTGCTTCAGCCACCAGTTTGTAATACAGATCGTTACTGCCGAAACGCGGATCGATTTTATACAAGTCGGTAGCACCATAACCGTGATAGGATATGGTCATATCATTTTCAATCAGTGGATTGATCCATAAAGCAGTCACACCCAGGTCCTGCAGATAATTCAATTTATCGATGATACCCTGTATATCTCCACCGTGCCGGCCCAGCGGATTGGATCGTTCAAATTGATCACGCATATCCGGCCTATAGTCATTAGTTGTATCACCATTAGCAAACCGATCGGGCGTAATTAAATAAATTACATCCTGGTTGCTAAATCCCTGATAACGCCCGTTAAGCAGAACTCGTTTCTTTAGAGGATATTTTATAGTGACCCGTCCATATTTATTTGAGCATTTTAAATCGTATTCACCGGCCATAAGATTTTTATCCAGTTTGAGATCGATAAAGGCATAATTATCATTAGAACTGCTATTTACTTTTACTATCTTTATACCCGGTTGTCCACATTCGACTTTCAATTCGGTCAAATGGGTACCATACAACATCAACTGTATTGAATCCCGTTCCATTCCGGTCCACCAATTGGGAGGTTCGACTTTTTTGATACCTAAATGCTGCGCCGAAATGACACTCAACCAAATGCCCAGGTAAAAAACTATCAAAATACTAAAATGAATCCGTTTCACTACTATTTCCCTTCTTAGTTTTTATTTAAAATCAGAAAAAAATAAGTAAATAAGTGGAAAATTGTGATAAAAATTCATAGAACGTGAGTTCATATCTAAAGCAATAGTTTAAATATACGCGATCTGAAGTGATTTTTACTTTTTTGATTCTGCCAGAAGTTTTTTATATCGTTTAATAATGTCATCGGCGATCTTTTGCATATCGCTTTTCTGATCGATTTCGATCCAGTTAACACGTTGATCCTTACGGAACCAGGTTAATTGACGTTTAGCATAATGCCGGGTGTTCATTTTAATTGATTCCAGCATCTGATCATAAGAAACTCTATTATCGAGATATTCAAATACTTCTTTGTATCCCACTGTATTTAAGGAATTCATGCTTGTAGAGTAACCACGTATTTTTAAATTGGCCACCTCCGATAAAAATCCCCGTTCAAACATCCCTTCGACACGGGCATCAATGCGCTGATGCAGCCAGGCCTTATTGGTAGT
>CAYSHN010000141.1:0-8406 GCA_964430815.1 uncultured Calditrichota bacterium
GACCAATTATTTCGTCGGTTACCGGAACTACTCCTCCCATGCGGTTGTAAAATTCCACCGGAACCCGGCCTTCAACACATAACCGTACATCTTCTACCATCTGCCCATTATTGAGTTCCACAACCAGTATCTTTTTTACCTGCGGAAATAAAGTTTCAATCGCTGGTTTGGGAAAGGGGAAAAGGGTGATGGGGCGTAACATACCGATTTTTACGTTTTCTTCACGGAGTTTTTCCACAGCAGTTTTTAATACCCGCGAGACAATTCCAAATCCCATCAGTACGAAGTTTGCATTCTCCAGCATGAACTTTTCATATAATACTTCATTGGCTTCAATTTGAGCATACTTGGCTTGCAGTTTCCGGTTATGTGCTTCCAACTCATCCGGATCGAGATAAATACTGGAAATCAAATTGTCTTTGCTTTCCTTATCACCATACACGGCCCATTTTTTTCTGGGCAGGTTGGACACCGGTTCAGGAAATTCAACCGGTTCCATCATCTGGCCAATATAACCATCCGCTAATATATAGACTGGTGTACGGTATCGGTCAGCAATATCAAACGCTTTCATGGTCAGCGAACACATTTCCTGAACACTGTTAGGAGCAAGCACCGGGCAGCGATAATTTCCATGACCACCCCCCTTGACTACCTGATTATAATCCGATTGTTCCGGTGCAATATTACCCAAACCAGGTCCTCCGCGCATAATATTGGCAATAACGCAAGGTAATTCAGATCCTGCCGCATAAGAAATTCCTTCCTGCTTGAGACTGATCCCGGGACTGGATGAGGCAGTCATCGCCCGCAGACCGCCACTGGCAGCACCATAGACCATATTAATCGCTGCCACCTCACTCTCGGCCTGAATAAATGTTCCCCCAACCCTGGGAAAATAATAGGAAGCTCCTTCAGCGATCTCACTTGCCGGTGTTATCGGATATCCGAAATACAAACGACAGCCGGCAAGCAAAGCTCCACGTACAACGGCATCATTACCTTTCATTAAAAATTTTGCCATTAGCCGACCTCCTCCATCGAATAACCCTTTTTATAAACAATTATTGCTTCAGGTTCCGGACAAGCATAAAAACACACGCCACAGCCGGTACATCCGTCCCCTGTATAATATGCATAATGATAGCCCTTAGAATTAAATCGCTCGTGGAAACGCAGTACATCAGGCGGGCAGGACTCAATGCACAGTCCACACCCTTTACAGAATTCCGGTTCAATTGTAACTTTAGCCTGATCTGATTTTTGGGATTCCATGAACAGTCCTTTCCTTAAATAATTTTTAGTTTTCTGTTCTTGATTCCTGCAATCAAAATCACAATCACAGTATATTACTAATTATTGTCGTCATTATTCAAAAATTTTTTAATCAACCCGGCAGACCGGATCAGGCATCGAATATCGAAATTAACCTTGTAGTGCTTATCTGCTTTCAGGACTTTTCCAGATAATATCTTTTTTGTTTTTTATATGGTTGGCATAACGGGCCATCATAAAGAACAGATCTGACAGCCGGTTCAGGTAAATCTGGATATTACCATCAATTTTTTCGGACCGGCTCAGAGTTACTACGCGACGCTCAGCCCGGCGACAAACGGATCGTGCCAGATGCAGCCAGGCTGCCACAGGTGTTCCACCACCGGGCAGGACAAAATTCTTCAGCAGGGGCAGTTTCTTATCAAGATCATCAATACTTAACTCTAATTCACGGATCTTCTGTGTCTCAAATTTTAACTTGAAGGCTTTTTTCCCTTTCTTTTCGGGTGCAGCCAATTCCGCAGAAATCAGGAAAAGATCATTTTGGATAGAGCGCAGGAGTTTTTTCGTCCGGTCGACAGGTTTAATACTGAGTACCAGACCCACCAGACTATTGAGTTCGTCCAGCGTCCCACAAATTTCTATGCGCGGATCATCTTTAAAAACAATCCGGCCGCCGTACAATCTTGTTTTTCCCCCATCACCTTGACCAGTATAGATTTTACTCCTTGCCATTATGCGTCACTCTTCGCTTTGCCAGGTAGATCCATCACGGGTATCTTTAATCTGAATACCCGACTTTTCTAACCGTTTGCGGAGCTGATCCGATAACCCGAATTTTTGATCCTTACGTAATTCCAAGCGCAGATCCAGCAAAAGTTCCATTACCGCGGCCAGTTTTTCGCTGACTTTTTTTCCGCCCTCCTCCATGACCGGGAAAATTCCCAGTACATCACCGACGGTCTGTTTTAAAATTCCTTCCAATTGAATTAAATCATTTTTGGCTGGCCTGCGATCCTGCGTGTCCAGTCTTTTGTTCACCTCCGTTAAGAGGTCGAAAACAGCGGCAATAGCCTGTGGGGTATTGAAATCATCATCCATGGCTGCACGAAAGGCAGAGACATATTGTTCGACCGGCAGTGCCTCTGCCTTCTTTACATCCGCCAGATCTTTAATGGCCTGCCGGATTCTGAGGATTGTGACCTGCAGTTTTTTCAAGCCTTTCTCGGCCGCGGCTAGTGCCTGATCGCTAAAGTCAACCGGTGAACGGTAATGACTGGTCAGGATAAAATAGCGTATAGACTGGGCATTATATTTGTTCAGAGCATCTTTTATACTAATATAATTATTCAGTGATTTGCTCATTTTAACGCCATTGATAGTAATCATATTATTGTGAATCCAGTAGCGGGCGAAGGGCTGCCCGAAAGCAGATTCACTCTGCGCGATCTCACATTCGTGATGCGGAAAAACATTTTCAAGTCCACCACCATGGATATCAAAAGTCTTTCCCAGATATTTAGTGGACATACAGGAACATTCGATATGCCAGCCCGGATATCCATTACCCCAGGGGCTGGTCCACTGCATCAAGTGCCGGGTATCGGCTGCTTTCCACAGAGCGAAATCGGCGGCACGCTTCTTGTCCTGAGCCACTTCTATGCGAACCCCGGATTCCAACTCCTCTAATTTTCTTCCCGATAGTTTACCATATTCCGGAAATTTGGAAATATCAAAATAGACATTGCCCCCGGTTTCGTAAGCGTAGCCTTTATTCAAAAGTATCCGCGTCAGATCAATTTGTTCGACGATATGACCGGAAGCCCGCGGAGAAATGTTCGGCCGGATTACACCCAGCCGGTCCATATCTTCGAAATAACTGCGCATATAGGTCTCGACAATTTCCATCGGTTCCAGATTTTCCAGGCGAGCTTGTTTTTCAATACGGTCTTCCCCTTCCTGAAAATCACCCAATAAATGACCGACATCGGTTATATTCTGTACGTAGCGAACACGATAACCAAGATAGCGCAAGTAACGAACTATCACATCAAAACTAATATAACTCTTGGCATGACCTAAATGGGAATGGCTATAAACGGTTGGCCCGCATACATAGATACCGACGAATCCCGGTTGCAGGGGAATGAATTTGTCTTTACGACGGGTTAAAGTGTTATAAATCTGCAGATTGTCCATTATTCTTCAATCCTGTTTATTAAACAGCATCCGTGTCTGTTCCAGGAAACGGATTATTTTTTCCTTACCTAGTATATCAATTACCAGCGGTAAATCAGGCCCCTCGGCCATTCCGGTTATAGCCGAACGGATCGGCAGCCACAAATCCTTGCCCTTGATACCTGTCGTGACTTGTACCTTTTTCATGACCTCTTTGAATGAGTCTGTGGTGACGGCTGGTAGTATTTGTAATTCAGAAATTAAGGCTGTTAAAATTTTTTTGCTATTTTCTGTCTTGAGCCATTCCAATGCTTCCGGATGATAGTCGGTGATTTTCTCATTATAAAACATAGAAGCGCGCTTGGCTACGTCAGAAAATGTAGCAAGGCTATTTCTGATGGCCAGGGCAATTTGCCGGTTTTTACGGGAATCTGCAGTATCATAACCGGCCTTGTTCAACTCCATTTGTACGCGCTGAATATATTCTTGCTCATTCAGGTTACGGATATACGAGCCATTCATCCAGTTCAATTTGTCCAGATTGAAAATCGCTCCTGCTTTATTGACCCGTTCTAACGAGAATGAGGAAATAAGATCAGAGAGCGAAAATATCTCCTGGTCATCACCACGGTTCCAGCCGAGTAAAGCTACAAAATTCAATAAAGCCTGGGGCAGATAACCATGGGAAATATAATCTTCCACTGCCACGTCTCCCTGCCGTTTGCTTAATTTGCTGCGGTCTGGGTTTAATAAAAGCGGTAAATGCGCAAATTGAGGTGGTGTCCAGTCAAAATATTGATATAATAATACATGTTTGGGTGTACTTAGCAACCACTCCTCACCGCGAATGACGTGGGAGATGTTCATCAAATGATCGTCGACCACATTAGCCAGATGATAGGTGGGGAAACCATCGCTTTTCAGCAGTACCTGATCATCCTGCAATTCATTTTGAAAATGAACCTGACCGCGGATGATATCTGAAACAATTGTTTCACCGGTCGGCGGTATCTTCATACGTACCACGAAAGGTTCGTGAAGTGCCAATTGATCGGCCTGCTGAACGGAAAGCGACCGGCATTTACCATCATACCTGGGAGTCTGTTTCTGTTCAGCTTGTTCCGTTCTGATTTTCTCCAGACGCTCGGCTGTACAAAAACACCGGTAAGCATGCCCGCTGCTCAGCAATTGATCGGCATGATTTCTATAAATCTCTAATCGCTGGGATTGGAAATAAGGTCCACAGAGTCCACCCTTTACCGGACCCTCATCATATTCCAGGCCTGCCCAGGACAAAGTGGACAACAGGTTTTCCACCGCACCTGGAGTTAACCTGGTTTGATCCGTATCTTCGATACGTAAAATAAATACCCCTTGATGGTGGCGGGCAAAAAGATAATTATATAACGCGGTACGCAAACTGCCCACATGGACAAAACCGGTGGGACTCGGAGCAAAGCGCACCCTGACTTTTTTTTCATTCATTGATACAATGATATTTATTTTTGTGAAATTAATCCAGTTTTAATTTGAGTTTAGAAAAAAGTTAATGGAGAGATATTGATGATAGTCGTCTCGACTTCCTTCGACCTGGCTCAGGACAAGTCGCTCGACGACCGGTCTATCAGTTCGCTAAGATACTCAGGAACTAAGGGACTCAGGTACTTTTTTACTCAGTGCCTCTGTGCCTTTTAATTAAATACCTTCTCACCATAAAATACACAATTACCAAAACCAACAATATGAGGAAGAGTTTATTATATGTGGTAATCCATTCCCCCAATAAGGACCAATTCCTGCCCAGTAGCAGCCCTCCACCTATCAGCAGGGCATTCCAGATCATACTGCTGATCAGTGCCAAAATAATTACCAGCGACAAACGCAAATGGAATATCCCGGCAAACAAAGAAATCACACTCCTGGTTCCAGACAAAAAGCGATTGGCTAGAATAACTCCATATCCCCACTTTCCAAACCAGATTCTGGTTTTCTCCAGATATTTTTCCTTAAACAATCGTTTACCCTGGCTGGTAGCTAAGAAAGCAACACCGGCATACTTTCCTACGGCATACATTGTGACAAAACCGGCAACACTACCAAGGGTCGTAGCCAGGTAGACGCCAAGGAAATTTAAGCGGTTGGTACCGACCAGATAAGCACCAAGTAGCACCACGGTATCACCGGGAATGGGGGGAATCACATTCTCCGTAAAGGAGCTTAAGAATAATATGATATAAGCAATGAGAGGATCGATATGCCCAAAAAGATTTTCCAGATATTCTATCATACTCTGGGTATCAGCCTACTTCGGCTCCAATAAGGCCACGGCATAGCAGACGGCACCTTCTCCTCTGCCGACAAAACCCAAGGCCTCGGCAGTGGTTGCCTTGATATTGATTTGATCCATAGTCAGGAATAGGCTTGCCGCCAGATTTTTGATCATTTCCTTTTTATATGCTGAAATTTTAGGTTTCTGTAAAACCAGGGTTATGTCAATATTGACAATTTTTAATTTTTTAAAACTAAGTTTCCACTCAACCTCTTTTAGTAACAGTAAACTGGAGATATTCTTATAGTTTTGATCTGTATCGGGAAAATGCTCACCGATGTCCCCCAGACCAGCAGCGCCGAGCAGTGCATCGGCCACCGCATGGGCGATCACATCGGCATCGGAATGACCGGACAAACCTTTAGCGGAAGGGATGGTTACACCACCCAGGATTAATGGACGGCCTTCGATCAGAGTATGAACATCATACCCGAATCCAATTCTCATAACTACCTTTCATTCCATAAGGATTCCGCAATGATCAAATCCTCACGGGTTGTAATTTTAATATTACGATAATCACCGCGAATGACTGAGATTGGTATTCCTAACCATTCCAGCAATGCTGCTTCGTCGGTAGCGTAGTACTTCATTTGTCTCGCCTGCTGATGGGCCTGATATAATATCTCATAGCGGAAGGTTTGCGGTGTTTGGACCTGCCATACCTGTTCACGGGGAATAGTTTCCAGTACCTGATTTTCACGAACTCGCTTAACTGTGTCCTTAACCGGCACGGCCGTTATACAGGCTCCGTTATCGACAGCAACCCGGATTGATTCCATAATAATTTCCCGCGATATCAAAGGCCGGACTCCGTCATGCACCAGCACAATATCCATATCATCGCTGAGCTGAGTCAGGCCATTGAAAACAGAATCCTGGCGGTGATCACCACCAGCAATAATACTGAATTTTTTCTTGAAATTTTGATCGTCGGCAAAAAGTTGCCGGGTATGCTCTATTTCATCCTTATGTACAACCAGTACACCCGTTGACAGGGACTCCAAATTGAGGAACCGGTTGACGGTCCAACTTATAACTGGTTTACCGTGGATCTCCAGGAATTGTTTGGCAATTTTTCCGGGTAGTCGTTTACCCACTCCGGCAGCTGGAATTATAACGGCTACCTTCATTTTAAAGGATCAGCATTGAATCACCGTAACTGAAGAAGCGGTACTGTTCCTTGATCGCTTCGGCATAGGCCTGACGGGTGAAATCATAACCGGCAAAAGTACAGACTAAAATATATAGTGTGGATTGCGACTGGTGAAAATTGGTCAGCATACCATCAACGATCTTGAATTTATACGGAGGAAAAATAAATTTATCAGTCCAGCCGTTTGCTGATTTTACCATATGTTCTGGTACAGCTACGGTTTCCAGTACTCGGGTTGTGGTCGTACCTACAGCAATTATCCGACCGCCATCATGTTTAACCTTGTTAATTTTTCGTGCTGATTCTTCTGAAATCTCAAAATATTCAGAATCCATCTGGTGGCGACTCAAATCTTCCACCTGCACCGGACGGAACGTACCCAAACCGACATGTAAAACGAGTGGAATGATCTGTACACCTTTTTTCTTTACTTGATCTAGGATTTCAGTTGTGAAATGCAATCCAGCTGTGGGGGCAGCTACGGCTCCGGTTTTTTTTGCATAGACAGTTTGATAACGCTCTTTATCAAGTGCTTCGGTGGGACGTTTAATATAAGGTGGCAAGGGAGAATCTCCGATTTGATCCACCAATTCAAAGAAATTCTTTCCATTATCGTCGAATTTTACTACCCTGCCCCCGGATACAGTATTATCTATTACATCACAGCCAATTTTATTGGCGATAATCAGGCGGTTACCAATTCGTACCTTACGCGCCGGTTTTACCAAAACCTCCCACATTGTTGCTTCCAATTGCCGCAACAACAGTACTTCTACCTTGGCATTCGTTTTTTCCTTGAAACCGATTAAACGTGCCGGAAAAACACGTGTTTCATTGACCACAAGTGCATCGCCCTTATTCAAATAACTGATAATATTCTTAAATTTATCATGTTTGGTCTGCTGGTTGGCGCGATCTAAAACCATCATACGGGAAGCATCACGTTTTTTAACGGGATACTGAGCAATCAATTTTTCCGGCAAATCATATTTAAAATCTGTTAACTTCATAATAAAACCTCTGTTATAGCTTCAAACTTCAGAAAACAAATCACTTTGTTTATTATCTTTTTTAGGTACATTAATTTTAAAATGTTCGTAGGCTAAATCAGTCACTTCACGGCCACGCGGAGTACGTTTTAGATAACCCTGCTGGATCAAAAACGGTTCATAAACTTCTTCGATTGTATCACTCTCTTCACTGACCGCCACGGCGATGGTATTGACCCCTACCGGTCCCCCGCCATATTTTTCAATAATAGTCAAAAGGATACGTTTATCCATTTCATCAAAACCACGGACATCAACTTCCAACCGTTCCAGGGCATTCTGAGCCACGGCTTTGGTTATTTTATTATCTGCCGTAACCTGGGCGAAATCACGAACCCGTCTGAGCAATCGATTAGCGACCCGTGGTGTTCCGCGCGAACGCCTGGCTATTTCTTCGGCACCTTCTGTATCAATAGCAA
>CAYSHN010000142.1:0-8268 GCA_964430815.1 uncultured Calditrichota bacterium
AAACCGGTACAAAGCCTGATCGATGATCCACAAGCAGAACTCGAATCCGCGTCCGGCGCCGAATACCTGACCCGCATCCTGAATACCCGTCGCCTGGAATTACTGGATGGTTGCCAGGAAGATCTGACCAATTTTCAGAACGTATTATTGCTGGCTACCTGTCACGGTGATACCAATGAAAAGATCCGCAGTGTGGCTGCGGGAATTTTGAGTCTGGATGATATCTTTGCCCTGGTAAATGACCTGTCCACACCGCAACAACATTTTAAAGCCATCCTGGACATTCTCTCCGAACATCCTGATGAAGATATTCGCAAACGGGTTACCGCCACCTATCATAATGAGAGTGAACGTTTATGGAACCGGCTGAAAGAACTGGAACAAAGCATCAATGCCTATTTCGATATAATTTTTCAAACTCTGGGATTTGATCAGATTAATGAATATAATATCTCCCTTAAATCGATTGAAGAATCGGAAAAAACAATTCATCATCTGACCCCCCAATTGGAAACGGAACTGGACAAGCAACTCCAAACCACGCTTTTCACTTTCTCCGAAATTAAAAAACATATTGAGATGCAGATTTATCATATAAATTCCGCCATTTCCAAAGATATTTTAGAAGAACTTTACCACATCGAAGATATGATCGAACAGATTTTTGAACTCAAGAACTTTGGTAAGGAAGGACTACGTCCCGGCGGGTTGTCAGGTATCGACCCCGAGTTGTTGAACCGGGCCCACACCATTTGGCAAAGCGCTCTGGGTCAATATCTGGGCCGTATCAAACACTTGAACGAAATGATCAAGATCAAGTTTTCTATTCTGGCCAAGGAATTTGAGAAGCATGAAAATTTGCAGAATGATTTCATTGAAGTGGTGGAAGCATTTGAAAAAATGCAAAAGGAGACCGTGAATTGCCAACTGAAAGTCGCCTGCACCCGTTGCGTACGCCGGGGTTGTGCCGCAGAGCGATTTTTAATCGAAACCGATTTCTTTATTAAAGAATTACTCGATAATTTTGTATCCTAGCCAAATTAAATTCCAAATTCTAAACTCCAAATTCCAATTACTAATTACCAATTACAAATTACCTATGATCAAATTCCAAATACCAAAATACAAATCACTAATCCCGAAATATTTTACTCTGTGGAACTCTGTGTCCTCTCTGCCGAAGGTCTCCGTGTAACTTTGCCGAAGGTCTCTTCGTGGAACTTCGTGTAATTTTTTGCCCAATCTTCCCATAATTCGAAAAGTTTTCAATACACCACTGAATTTTTGTATATTAAACTTACTCATTTAACAATTGTAAGAGAGAAAGAGGGGGAAAAAAGTACCTGAGTACCTGAGTTACTGAGAAGAAAGGCATTATGTACAAAGACATAAAGCCGGGGCATATGGTAATAACGTAAAATATATTCAGGATTAAAATTCAGAGATCTTACATTTACCTTATAGATGAATATTAGATAAATAAAAGGTTAAGGAGCTATTTTTCAGGCTATGGAAATTCCAAAAGTATACAATCCCAAATCGGTCGAAGACAAATGGTATCAATTCTGGCTGGATAAAAACTACTTCGCTGCTAAACCCAATCCCGGCAAGAAACCATATGTGATCGTCATTCCACCACCCAATGTTACCTCCGTTCTTCATGCTGGTCATGCTTTCAATAATGCCATGCAGGATATTTATATCCGCTGGCGCCGGAAGCAGGGTTATGAAGCACTGTGGCAACCAGGTACCGATCATGCCGGCATTGCCACTCAGAACGCCGTAGAAAAAAGCCTGGCGCAACAGCAGATTTCCCGTCACGATCTGGGCCGGGAAAAATTCGTAGAAAAGGTCTGGGAATGGAGAAATAAATACGGTTCCACCATCATTCATCAATTGAAAAAACTGGGCTGTTCCTGTGACTGGGCCAGGGAACGTTTTACGATGGATGAAGGATTGTCTAACGCGGTCGTAGAAGTTTTCGTACGGCTTTATGAGAAAGATTTAATTTATAAAGGCAAATATATCATTAACTGGTGCCCACGCTGCTCCACTGCCCTTTCCGATGAAGAGGTGGAACATCAAGAAAACCACGGTCACCTGTGGTATTTCAAATACCCATTTAAAAGCGGGAAAGGTCACTTGATCGTAGCCACTACCAGACCTGAAACCATGCTCGGTGATACTGCTATTGCCGTACACCCTAAAGATAAACGCTATAAGAAATATATCGGTAAAAGCGTAATACTCCCCTTAATGAATCGGGAAATACCGGTGGTGGCGGATGATTTTGTAGATCCGGAATTTGGTACCGGTTGTGTAAAAGTAACTCCGGCCCATGATCCGAATGACTTTAATATTGGACAGCGGCATAATCTGCAACAGATTAATATTCTCAATACCGATGGTACTCTTAATGCCAATGCCGGGAAATTTGCCGGGTTGGATCGTTTTGTGGCCCGTAATCAGATTGTCCAGGAAATGAAAAATCTGGATTTACTCGATAAAATAGTTACCTACCGCCACAATGTTGGTCACTGTCAGCGCTGCCATACCATGATCGAACCGTATCTGTCCGAACAGTGGTTTGTTAAAATGGCACCGCTGGCTAAACCTGCTCTGGACGTCGTCAGAGAAGGTAAAGTACGGTTGCATCCCCATGACCGCTGGTACAAAACCTATGAGCACTGGATGGAGAATGTACGCGACTGGTGCATTTCCCGGCAATTATGGTGGGGCCACCGGATCCCGGTATACTACTGTGAAGATTGTCAGGAAATGATGGTACGGCGGAAATCTCCTCAAATCTGCATTAAGTGTAACAGCAGCAGGATCCGCCAGGATGAGAGTGTTCTGGATACCTGGTTTTCCTCCTGGTTATGGCCTTTTTCCACACTGGGTTGGCCGGAACAAAATGAAGATCTGCGGTATTTTTATCCTACCAATTTACTGGTCACTGCCCCGGATATCATTTTTTTCTGGGTTGCCCGGATGATCATGGCCGGTCTGGAATTTGTCGGCGAGGTTCCTTTCCACGATGTTTTGTTCAATGGCCTTGTCCGTGATGAATACGGCCGTAAAATGAGTAAATCTCTGGGTAATGGCATCGATCCACTGGAGATGATCGATCAATTCAGCGCTGACGCTGTACGTTTTACCCTGATCATGCTGAGTTCGGAAGGACAGGATATAAACCTGGCAGTTAATAATTTTGAGACGGGACGCAATTTTTCCAATAAAATCTGGAACGCTTACCGCTTCCTGTCCATGAATTTTGAACCGGTGGATACCCATTTTGATCAATACCGTGATCATTTCGAGTTGGCCGATCGTTGGATTCTAAGTAGTTTTCAGAAAATGGTTACCAGAGTAACCACCGCCCTGGAAAATTTCAGAGTAAATGAATCCCTGGATACCTTGTACCATTTCTTTTGGCACGAATACTGTGACTGGTACCTGGAACTGATCAAACCGCGACTTTATCAGAAAGAGAATCCGGTTAAACGTCTGACCGCCTTGAGTATTGCCAGATACATTATGAAACATACGATGAGCTTGCTGCATCCCTATATGCCGTTTATCAGCGAAGAGATCTGGCAGTCGTTTAAAGAGAACACCGATGAAAGTGTGGTAATCAGTCCCTGGCCGGATGCGCATCCTGAATTGCATGATGAAGATTCTGAAAAAGATATGTTATTTTTGCAGAATGTAATTAGTACCATCCGTAATATCAGGGCCGAAATGAATGTGCCACCGGGTAAGACCGCACATCTTTTTGTCCGCGCCGATAAAAAAGTTCAGAATTTTTTTGAACAAAATTCCGACTCTTTTCTGAATCTGGCCAAAATCAATTCGATTAATGAGTACACCCCCAAATCCGTTCAGGGCGCAGCAGCAACTGCTGTGGTCGAAGGTACCGAGATATTTTTACCCCTGGCTGATTTGATCGACCTGGATAAAGAACGCCAGCGCCTTAGCAAAGAATTGCAGCGTCTGGAAGGATTACATAAAAACCTTTCAGCCAAATTGAGTAATGAAAAATTTCTGAATCAGGCACCAGCAGAAATTGTGAAGAATGAGCAGGAAAAATTAGCAAATATCGAAATGAATTTAAAAAAAGTAAAAAGCAATTATAATAATTTAAGTGAGAAATAAGCCATGTTGAAAATTAACTCTCTGGTAGTTTTTGTTTTCTGTTGTCTGAGTACGTTGTTCGCCCAACCGGTTTCCATAACCGTGACCAACAACAATCTGGCTCTGGTAAAGGAAACCAGGATATTAGCTTTACAGAAAGGTAAAAATTTACAACAAATTACTGATATGCCCGGATTATTGGATCCCACTTCCGTCCACATTTTTTCCAAAGCAGGCGAGTTCACCGTACTGGAGCAGAATTTTGAATACGATCTGCTCAATGCCGATAAAATTCTGGACAAAGCGATTGACCGGATCATTACTGTTATTACACCCGCCGGCAGTTCTGTCCGGGGGAAACTTTTATCCGCCGATGGGAGTAATCTGGTCATTGAAACTGAGAACAAAGAACTGCGTATTATTCCACGCAGTCCCGAGCAACAGACCTATCTGGAAGAATTTGATCAAAAGGCTTATGGCTTGATTACCCGACCGACGCTGGTCTGGTTGATCGATAGTCAGCGGGCGGGTAATCCCGAGGTGGAGTTATCCTATCTGACCAACGGTATGGATTGGCATGCCGAATATATTGCCAACCTGAATGAACAGGATAATGCCATTGAGCTGAATGCCTGGGTATCGCTGACCAATACTTCCGGCAAGACCTTTAATGACGCCCGCTTAAAATTAATGGCCGGTGATATTCATCTGGCCGATGAAGGGGTTCGGCCGGGACGGATGGCGCAAATGGAAGGTTACATGGCTAAAGCACAATTTGAAGAGAAACAATTTTTTGAATACCATTTATATACGTTGGATAAAAAGACCACCATCAAGAACAATCAGACCAAGCAGATCCAACTCTTACCCACGGCCCATGCAGCGGTTACCAAGATCTTCAGTTACAATTACCAGAAAGACGCAACCAAGGTTGCGGTGCTGATCACCACCAGGAACGCCAAAGAGCAGGGACTGGGTATTCCGTTGCCCAAGGGCAAAGTACGGGTTTATAAGCAGGATGGACCCGATCTGGAGTTCATCGGCGAAGACCAGATCGATCATACCCCCAAGGATGAGAAAATCGAGATCGAGATCGGTCAGGCCTTTGATATCAAGGCTGAGAGAACTGTACTGGAACAACGAGCTATTTCAGAAAATTCCGAACGCCAGAAAATTCAAATCGAATTACGCAACCATAAAGATCAGAACATCGAGATCCAGGTCACCGAACCGATTTACTGGTACCGCTCTTACGAAATTAATTCAACTAATTATCCGGTCAAAGCCAAGGATGCTCGCAAGATTGAATTTACTGTACCGGTAAAAGCGAATGGCACCAGTACTCTGATTTTTGAGATTCTTTACCAGTGGTGATACTTTATCAATCTGCAGATCACCGGAGATTACAATGAAAAAATATTTGACCTCTGCTCTGTTTATTGTTTCCTTCTTTGCAGCATTTTGGGCTTATATCATTATCGACTCGCTGCTTAGAGAATTTTCGGGCCGGGTGACATTTATCGATTTAGTTGTCTTGTTTATACTTGGTTTTATCTCGGGGATTTCTGCTGGAATATTAATTCATTCCCTGCGCAGTAAAAAAGCAGTTACGAATTAGGATTCAGTTTTTATCCCTCGAAGATATTTCGTTAAAATAATCTATGTTGCCCTATGAAGAAAAAGGAAAAATCCCCCGTTAAGATTCCGGATAAAGATAATATCGATCTGTTTGAAACAGGATCAGAAGAGAACACTTCCGCATATGTACCTCTGGCCGAACGATGCCGTCCTAAAAATCTTGAAGATATAGTTGGCCATCAGAACTATTTAAATCAAAGTTCACCTCTATATCGACAGATAAAAGCAGGTAAACTTCCTTCCCTGATTTTATGGGGTCCACCGGGAGTGGGCAAAACGACTCTGGCCAGGGTTCTATCCGTTGAGACTGGTTTAAAGTTCTCGGCACTTTCAGCAGTTACCTCGGGGAAAAAAGAGATGCAGGATATTATTACCCGGGCCAGCCGCGATATCAAGCATGGATCTAAAAGTCATTTACTGTTTATCGATGAAATTCATCGCTATAATAAAGCCCAACAGGATGGATTATTGCACGCCGTGGAAGACGGTACCATCGTTCTGATCGGCGCCACCACCGAAAATCCCTCCTTTGAAGTAATCGCGCCTTTACTTTCGCGTTGCCAGGTATTAAAACTGGAATCACTCAGTGATGATGATTTAAAAATTATTATCCAGCATGCCCTGGAGCGGGATCCCATTTTAAACAGGTATAAATTTACAATCAGCGGTATAAATGACTTAATAAATTATGGCAGTGGGGATGCCCGAAAAACTCTCAACCTGCTGGAAAACTGTGTACATATCCTGGCCGGGAGTAAAAACGAAACCGATATTACCAGCGAACTGGTAAAAGAAGTAGCCCGGCAAAATGTACTGTTATATGATAAACAGGGTGATTACCATTACGATACTATTTCAGCATTTATAAAGAGTGTACGCGGCAGTGATCCTGATGCCGCTGTTTACTATCTGGCCAGGATGTTGGAGGCCGGAGAAGATCCAATCTTCGTGGCCCGCCGTTTGATTGTGCTGGCTTCTGAAGATATCGGTAACGCCGAACCATATGCACTGTCCCTGGCTAATGCCGGATTTCAGGCTGTGCATTCTATCGGTATGCCTGAAGCACGTATTGTACTGGCCCAGGTGGCTACCTACCTGGCTTCCTGTCCTAAAAGTAACGCGGCCTATCTGGCTATCGATTCAGCCTGGAACGATGTCCGGCAAAATCCCACCCTGACTATTCCTCTACATCTGAGAAATGCACCTACTAACCTGATGAAGGAAATGAAATACGGCCAGGATTATAAATATCCTCACGATCACCCCGATCATTTTGTGGACGAAATCTATCTGCCCGAACCAATAAAAAATAAAATGTATTATAATCCCACCGAACAGGGACGTGAAAAAACACTAAAAGAACGGTTGGACAAACTTTGGTCCAAACGACATAAGAAATAGTGAAATGGAAAAAGAAGCACATCCGACCCGTGAATATCTGGGTATGCTGGGATTTATCGTGATCTGGTTCGGCTTATTCCTGTTCCTGGCGGCAGTTCTTTTTGGTAAACACATCAATTTTAAATTAACACTGATTACATCCTTCGTATTCTGGATTATTCTGATTGTTATTTTCATTTTGATTTTTCTGATTAATATGTTAAGTATCTTTTATCTAAAGATTTTCTCCCGATTCATAAATAAAACCAGAAAAGATAAATGATGGCCACACCAATTTGATAAATAAGGTTAAGCACATGACCGCAGAGTTGTCTGAATATGTTTAATAGCCGGCTTCATTTTAAATCTTTGTTTATTTTTACTTGTGAAAAAACTAATGCATCTTCTATAATTTTTTTTCGTAATTTGGTACATTGCATGAGGAATTAAGGAAAACTCTATGCCATTATATCCGACTCACATCGTTAAGAATTACTTTCTGGAAAAGTTACTAGATACGCGTCTGCATTTTACCAGGGGGAAAAGTCAAATTACTAATTTTGTCAATGGAATACGGTCAGCCAAAAAAGTGCTGATCATCTTGCCCCGCGACCGTGCTGAAGAGGTCCATGCCAGGAAATATTTGACCGCATTGATTCAGGTATTCGATAAAGTACAGGTCTCGACCCTGGATGTTTTAAATCTGCGCAAGTTTGATGTAAACTGGCTGGGTGTACCAAATCAATCTTATCTCGACCGTATCCGCAACGAAAATTTTGACATGACCATCGATTTAAATTCTCATCATGATGTACTCTGTACCTATTTAACTGATCTGATCGAAGCACCGATGCGTTTGCATCTGGTCGAAGGCAAGTTTGATAAGATCTACAATCTGCACATTCGCAGTAAAATGGAATCTTCTATCGAGAAACGTTATCAAAACCTGGTTAAATATCTGGCTAATCTCCGTCACTAAGTTCCTTACCTTGACCGATCATGTGGAACATCCTAAAATATTTTTTACGTCAGGTTCTTAATTACTGGAAATATCTGCCGTTAAGGATCAAGATCGAAATCATCGTATTATTATCTATTTTCTATATTTATGGAACC
>CAYSHN010000143.1:0-6290 GCA_964430815.1 uncultured Calditrichota bacterium
AAGTAGGCACTCAATGCTTTTCTTTTTACCCTTTGCCCATTACCCTTCCCCCTTATTAAAGGTGTTGATTTGAAAAAACATATTAACTAAATTTACTCGCACGTGAGGATGAAATATGGATAAGGTTTTTAAAATAATTGAAATAGTTGGAACATCGAAAGTCAGTTATGATGATGCTACCCAGATGGCCATTAAACAAGCTGCCCAGACAGTAAAGGGGCTGAGCTGGTTTCAGGTAATCGAGATGCGGGGTGGGATTAAAGATGGAAAAATCGACGAATATCAGGTAATTTTAAAAGTCGGATTCAGAGTACTTGATTGAATCCAATTTTGATATACAAGGTGGTAAACTTAAATAATAATTGCAGGAGGAGCAGAAATGGCTCTCTTAATTAATGAAGAATGTATCGCATGTGATGCTTGTGTTCCCGAATGTCCTAATGATGCCATCAGTGAAGGTGATCCGATTTATGTGATTAATCCTGACTCGTGTACAGAATGTATGGGATTTCATGACGAACCTCAATGCGCAGCAGTATGTCCGACCGATGCTTGCGTAAAGGATCCCGCTCATGTAGAAACACAGGACGAATTACTGGCTAAGAAAAAACGCATACATGGTGAGTAATTTTTAGTTATATTTAGATTCTGATAAAAAGGGGTGATGACCTTCAGTCGTTACCCCTTTTTAGTAGAAATCAAGAAAGGCAGAAACGTGGCACAAATAAACTTACTTTACATCCTGATACCAGGGATTTTGCTTTTTGCTGCTGGAGTGATTGGTGCACTGTTGGCCCATGACACTTATTTGAAAAGAAAGAAATCGACCGCCAAAGAGTTAATCGATGCCGCTTACAATAAAGCTGAACAAATAAAAAAAGATCAATTAATTCAATTCCGTGAAGAATTACAGCGGAAACGTGCTAAATTTTATGAAGAATTTAAAAGTAAAGAAAATCAATTAAGCCGGAATGAAGCAAAAATACTGAATAAGGAAAAAGATCTTCGTCGCCTGGAAAATAATCTCAAATATAAAGAGAACCGCTTAAATCAACGTATTCAAAAAATATCACAGCGTGAAGAGGCGTTATACGATAAACATAAACGGCTGGATGAAACACTGGAAGAACAGAATAAAAAATTAGAAGTCATCGCCGGTTTGCCCAGCGAGGAAGCAAAAAAAGAATTAATGAAAAATTTGGAGAACCAGGTAAAACTGGAAGCGGCACAACTGGCTAAAGAGATCAAAGACGAAGCCAGGATGACCGCTCAGCGCGAGGCTAAGGAGATCATCTCAACAGCTATAGAAAGTCTGGCCTATGAATTTACCATGGAATCCACCCTGTCCACGGTAGAGTTACCCAATGAAAAATTTAAAGGAATGATCATCGGACGTGAGGGGCGTAACATTCGCGCTTTTGAAGAATTAGCCGGAGTTAAAGTTATTGTCGATGATACACCGGAATTGATCGTTCTTTCCGCTTTTGATCCGGTAAAACGTGAAATTGCACGCCTGGCTATGGAAAACCTGATTAAATCCAAAAATATTAATCCGAATTTAATCGAACAATTTATAAATCGGGCAACCAAAGAGGTTGAAAAGTCGATCCTCAAAGCAGCAGATGCTGCTCTGGAAGAATTGAATGTCCGCGGAGTGCATCCGCAAATACGGGAATGTTTGGGTCGCTTGAAATACCGGTACAGTTATGGCCAAAACATGTTACAACATTCGATTGAAGTTGCCATGCTGACAGGCTCCATGGCTGCCGAATTGGGCTTCAATGTCAAATTAGCCAGGCGGGCAGGATTATTTCATGATATTGGTAAAGCACTCAGTCAGAATACAGAAGGCAGCCATGTGCAATTAGGTGTTGAATTATGTAAAAAGCATAATGAGCATGAGGTGGTAATCAATGCCATTCTGGCTCATCATGAAGAAGCGGAACCGATTTCTCCTATATCAGTACTGGTGACTGCTGCCGACAAAATAAGCGGCAGCCGGCCCGGCGCTCGAAGAGATACACTTGAAGCGTATACCAAACGTATCACTGCTTTGGAAGATCTGGCCAATTCTTTTACCGGGGTTTCCAAAACGTATGCAATCTCCGCGGGACGTGAAATCAGGGTTATTGTCGAACCTGAAAAGATCGATGATAAACAGGCAGAAATTCTTTCCTCAGATATCGCCAGAAAAATAAAAGATGAAATGGAATACCCCGGACAAATCAAGGTTTGTGTTATCCGTCAAACTTATGCGGCGAAGGTTACTGACGAACTTGAGGAAGCACCGGTCAGCACAAACGAGAACGAATAAAGAATTCTGTGTATCAGCTGGACAAATCCCAGTTTCCACCTTTAGTAAGATAAGAATCGATTGCTTTAGCAGCTTTGCGTCCTGCTCCCAGGGCCAGGATGACCGTTGCACCACCAGTGACAATATCCCCGCCGGCGAAAACTCCTTTTTTGGTCGTGCGCATCGTTTCATTATCCACGATTATATTACCACGTTTGTTAACTGCAATCTCCGGTGTGGTTTGATGAATTAAGGGATTGGATCCATTACCAATAGCAATGATGGCAATGTCGATATCCAGGATATATTCCGAACCGCTGATAGGTATGGGACGACGACGCCCTGAAGAATCAGGTTCACCCAACTCCATTTTAATACATTTCATAGATTTTAAGCGGCCTTGTTCATCACCAAGCATTTCGACAGGTGCCGTCAGCATCAGAAACTGTACGCCTTCTTCCCTGGCATGATGCACTTCTTCGACCCGCGCCGGCATTTCTTTTTCCGAGCGACGATATACGATGTAGGCATTTTTCGCACCTAAACGTAATGAAATACGTACAGCGTCCATAGCTGTATTACCGCCACCCATTACCGCTATATTCTTACCCTGGCAATTGAGTAATGGTGAATCATACTCGGGAAAACGATAGGCTTTCATCAGGTTCACCCTGGTCAGAAATTCATTAGCGGAGTATACACCGACCAGATTCTCGCCGGGTATTTCCATGAACCAGGGCAAACCGGCACCCACTCCTATAAAAACCGCCTGATAATTCTCTACGGTCATTAACTCATCAATTGTCAGAGATTTCCCGATGACCATATCGGGTAGAAAATGCACTCCCGATTTTTCCAGATTTTTTATTTCTTTACGGACAATCACTTTGGGCAGCCGGAACTCGGGAATTCCATAGACCAGAACACCGCCCAATTCATGCAGTGCTTCAAAAACCGTGACCTCATAACCCATGGTGATCAGATCACCAGCGCAACTGAGTCCTGCTGGTCCGCTACCAATGATGGCAACTTTTTTCCCTTTAGCTACTGCCTTTACCGCTTTAGTAGTGCTGCCTGTTTTCATTTCATAATCAGCTACAAATCGTTCCAGGCGGCCGATTGAAACCGGTTGATATCTCTTACCCAGCACACATTTTATTTCGCACTGTTCTTCCTGGGGACATACCCGACCACAAATTGCCGGTAAAACATTATCTTCCTTGATTTTTCTGGCAGCGGCCAGAAAATCCTCTTCTGTTATTAATTTGATGAACTCATCAATTTTAATATCTACGGGACAACCATCAATACAAGTTGGGGTTTTACATTGTAAACACCGTAAAGCTTCCTGGATGGCCAACTCTTTCGTAAATCCAAAATTAACTTCATCAAAATTTCGGACACGTTCTTGCGGATCCTGTTCCGGCATTTTCTGCCGCGGAATTTTCATTCTTTCTTTTGGAGTCAGTGTTTCAGCCATCGAGATTACCTATTTTATTGAGTTTACACTCATGCTGAAACTTCGTGAATGATTCCTGTTCATGTTCCCGGTACATGCGATTGCGATCACGCAGGTTTTTGAAATCGACCTGATGCGCATCGAATTCCGGTCCATCTACACAAGCAAATTTAGTAGTGTTACCGATAACCACGCGACAACCACCACACATGCCGGTGCCATCAACCATGATCGGATTCAGGCTGACCATTGTTTTAATCTGATGAGGACGAGTTATATCGGCAACGGCCTGCATCATCGGAATGGGTCCGATAGCCAGCACAAAATCCAACCTCAAGGCCTGTCCGATTAATTGCTTTAACTTATCGGTAACAAGTCCATGAAAACCATAACTTCCATCGTCTGTCGTAATATAAGATTCATCACTGCAGGCCTTCATTTCATCAGCCAGTATGATCAAATCTTTATTCCGGGCACCATTAATGGTGATGACGTAATTACCCGCCTGTTTCAGGGCTACCGCAGTCGGATAAGCAATAGCAGTACCAACTCCCCCACCAATACTAACCGCCCTGCCATACTTTTCGATGTGTGAAGGTTGTCCCAAAGGTCCAACAATATCCTTTACCGAATATCCAGTGTTCAGCATATTCAACTGGGTTGTGGACTTCCCCACCCCCTGGACAATTACGGTAACGGTGCCAGCTTGGCGGTCCGAATCAGCAATAGTCAACGGAATACGTTCTCCACGCTCATCGACACGGATAATAACAAATTGTCCTGCTTTTCGTTTTTGAGCAATTACTGGAGCCAGAATTTTAAAAAGTTTGACATTCTCAGCTAGAAAACGTGCTTCGATAATTGGGTACATATTTTCACCCGTTTACTATATTTCCGGCCCAAACTGTCCGGTTTGGGCTCTGTATTCTTTTTCAATGCGACGGTGATGATTCAATTCTTCTTCAGCCAGATTGATGAATAATTCTTTGAGATCTTCATTCTCCGTTACTCTGGCCAGATGTTGAAACAGTTGCTGTGCCCGGGTCTCACGCTGCAGGGCACTCCTGTATATTTCGGTCAGAGTTGGCCTGGCGCCCAGTTCCGGGAATGGTAAATCATTGGATTGCTGAATCGCCATGGCCGTTTTCTGGTCGACCGGTGTGGAGACTCGATAAATTCCCATCTCCCTGATACTGCTTAAAATTTTTTCATGGCTCTTCTCTTCATCAACCAGCGAGCGCAGGAAATTCTGTATTTCCCGGTCGCTGGTTTTATTGATTGCGTCTTGATAGAATTTCTGAGAACTAATTTCAAGTTGAATAGCCAACTTCAGAAAATCATCTAGTTTACTGATCATCATTAGATCTCTCTTTTAGTCATTATATTTCTTCAATCTAATCCCATCTATATCTTCACCCAAATTTAAGCAGGAATAACAAATTTTTCTAAAAATAATTTAGGCTGCGCTTAAATCCTGATTGTAAAAGATTGGTTTTTTCCATTTCAATGGGAGATAAGAAATCAAACAAAAAAAGATCAGAACAGAGGTAAAATAGATTATTTAAAACTGGTATATACGATCATTCCCTAAAAAAGCATGGGATTAAAAAAGCCCGGTAATTATTGTTTACCGGGCTTTTGTCATATTTCAAACCTTTCAAATCTGGGCAATTCTTTACGGATTTTTTTTGCCGAATAAACCACTTAGGAGTCCACCCAGTAGTCCACCGCTTTTTGACGAACCCAAATTCTGGGTCAGGAATCCCGCCACGTCATCCAGAATACTGCCATCTCCATCACTATCCAGTATTGAGGTGATCCCCGAAGAACCCATTCCGCTATCGCGTTTTTTAGTAAGATAACCTAAAACTATCGGAGCCAGCATGGGTATAAATTTTGTGATCACACTCGGATCCAGTTTGAAATTATTAGCCAGCATGTTTACAGCCTGCGATCCCGAGTTTCCCAATAATCCACCAAGATTGGGATCCGGATTACTCTGCGTAACTTTGGAGGCAAATAGCCCGCCAATATCATCCAGAACATCGGACTTACCATATTTATTCAGGATATGATCAACGCGTGCTTCTCCCCCCTGCTCATCCTTCTGGCGACGCAGTCCACCCAGGATCATTGGTACCAGAGCCGGCATCATTTGTTGAACGGTTTTTTGATTGATCCCTAAAGATGAAGCGGCCTGACTGGCCACAGCACCACCCATAGATTTCATAAATTCATCGACAAATCCACTCATAAACACTCCTTAAACTATTTAATTTTAGGAACACGTACTACCTGCCCGGGATAGATCAAATCAGGATTCTTGATCACTTCACGATTGGCTTCAAACAGCACCGGATACTTCATGGCATCGCCGTAATATTTTTTAGCAATTTTGGATAACGTATCCCCTTTTTGGATGGTATAGAATTGAAATGCTTCGACCGCTGCCGGTGCTGAAAAATACGTGTCATCCACTTTTGAAACTCCTTTAAGATTCCCGGCCAACAAAACTGCTTTTTCTTTTACCTCGGCTGA
>CAYSHN010000143.1:6390-8229 GCA_964430815.1 uncultured Calditrichota bacterium
AAACTCCTTTAAGATTCCCGGCCAACAAAACTGCTTTTTCTTTTACCTCGGCTGAGTCACAGGTACCAAACAACTTCACGATCCCATCATTAAATTCGACCTTCAGATTCTTGACTTTATCACCCAATTCGGTCATAATCAATTCCTGGATCTGAGTTGCTTCATCTTTGCCTCCAAAAATGTCTTTCCCCACGCCTTTAATAAAATCGAATAAGCCCATACTAAACCCCTTTCTTTCTTAATTAATTAGTAAATCAGAAGACCGGGTATCTTTCAAGGATCCCAGCCACAATTTTATTATATTTTGATCTTTCAACACTCAATTCATTAATAATCAAGGTTTTATAGGTTCACTTCTCATTTAATTTGACCATGCAGTAGGGTTTATAACATATTAACATAGACAATGATTAGATAAACCGCAAATATTACATAGAAAAAGAATAGTCCATTATTATTTACCTTTCAAAGATTGCTTTTGTGCAGTCCACTCCAGGACACCTCCGCGCAGGTTATAAACTCGCTGAAATCCTTTTTCTTTCATCATGGTCATCGCCTTTGCGCTCCTGCCCCCGGCACGGCAATAGACCAGATATGTTTTGGTTTTATCCAGTTCATCCAGTTTGCCGGGAAATTCGGAGGATTTAAAATCAAGATTCACGGCACCCCTGATATAACCGGTCGCAAATTCCTCTGGAGTCCGCACATCCAGAATTACCAAATTGCCAGAATTCTGTCCGGATTGAATAAGTTTGACCGCATCGGAGGCCTCGATATCGCTGAATGGTTTTAGCGGATGGCAACTGTTCAGCAGAATAAACATTAGAAATGTAATAACAGATATCAAGACTCTAAAAATCGGCTCTTTACTTGTTCTAATCATTTTATTATCCTCGCTTGAATTAACTCTAAAAATTACAGGTGGAGATACATTTAAAGCAATTATTTTACAAATTATTCATTCACTCGAACTAATTATATCGACTTTTCTATTGTTTTTACTTGCCAGTAAAACTATATTATAAATGAAAATCCAGAAGTTAGAAAAACGATTCACATTCTATATTTTAAGCAAATCTATTGAGGCAGGACAATTAGAAATCGTATATCAACTCTATTATACTATTAATTTAAATATTGAGGTAGGCGATGAATAACAAATATAAAAATGGATTTATTAATTTAGTTTGTTACTCGTTCTTTATGATATCAGTAGTATTTGCTCAAATTGATACAGTAGCCTTGTCTTACTACCCCTTACAAAACGGCAATTTCTGGCAATATCAAGAAAATATTTATGATTGGTTATTGCCGTCCTGGGATATAAGATATAAGACCTTTTTAGTTACCGGTGATACCATTTATCCGATCAACAGGCATATAAAGTACTAAATGTGACGAGCAGTGATTTATCCGGTAATATCTATCGCTATCACCGCTACGAAAGAATTGATAGTATATCCGGGAATGTCTTTTTCTATCAATTCCAATTCCAGGGATATAAAATATATCTGCTGGACAGTTTATATTCACTGGTTGGTGACACCTGCAGGAGCAGTCGTTATGACAGACATGAAGTCAGCGATGCGCTACAACAGACCACACTGGATTCGACTGAAGTAGATGCACTCCTGGGGGTGGTCCGGACAATAAAAATGTTTTCAGCTTATGAACTGACAGGCGGTTATATGAGCTACAGCCTGGCCAAAGGAATTGGATTGTCTGAATCATGGTACAGTTATGATATGGGTAATACCGCCTGCAAATTATTATATGCAAAAATATCCGGAGTCGAATATGGGGATTCGGTCACAAGTATGAATGATAAGTATGAACCTT
>CAYSHN010000144.1:0-1218 GCA_964430815.1 uncultured Calditrichota bacterium
GCATTAAAAGTACCGCTGATCACATTTACTTCCTGGATCGAGTTATTCTCAACTTCAATAGCATTGGTACCATTGTAGACATCATTCACCGACACTCCATTGACCATATACAGTACTTCATCAAACCGTCCACCCCGGAAATGCCCTTCCACTACTCCCGCCTGCAGATTGACCACCCCACTCAGGGATTCCACCGGCAGCATTTCGAGCATTTCACGGTAAACCGTTGATTCAGTCGAGGTCAAATCCCTGCGCACCAGAGGGCGCTCGGCGGTTACTTCTATCGATTCCCCCAATTCCAGTGTCGTGGCTTGCATTTCAATATTTATTGTAGAGGTTTTATCCACATTAACTTTAATTTTATTAATTTTAAGGTCACGATATCCTATATAACCGGCGACCAGAGTATATTCACCCGGAGGGATTCCGATGATAAAATAATTCCCCTCGACGTCGGTAGCCGCACCCATAACTGTATTTTCAAGAAATACATTGACCCCGGGTATGGATTCACCGGTTTTAGCATCCACCACTTTTCCGGCGATCTTACCGGTTGTCCCTGCCACTAGGGTAAGGGGTAAGAGCAGGAGAAGTAGTAGTCCGATTTTTTTAATACTGACTGAGGAAACCATGCTGCGACCTCCGGCAGTTTTACCAGGAATAATACTTTTAATTTTTTTCTAATTTCTTAATAATGGCCACCTGATCAATACAGGTGCTTTACTATCAATCATAACAAAATTTATGTAACATGAAAAGATATAAATAATTTAAACAAAAAATATATGGGTAGAGTTTTTTTCTCCACCCATATATTCCTGATAAAGGATATTTACTTTAGAAAGGTCATTTTCTTAGTGATTAAAGCGTTTTCACCACGCAGTTGATACAAATAAACGCCGGATGCGACCACCTGACCGAAATCATCACGACCATCCCAGAGAACCTGATAAGTTCCGCCCGGTTTGATCTCATTAACCAGTGTACGGATCCTCTGACCCAGAGCATTGTAGATGTTCAGGGTAACCGAACCGGTTTGCGGAACCTTGAATTCAATGATCGTTTGTGGATTAAAGGGATTAGGATAATTATTAGCCAGTTGAAAATCGGTACTGATTATCGCTGTTGGTGTAGGATGATCTTCGATATCTGTAGCGATCAGTTCGATTTCTTCGACGGTGAAGTCATCATACCAGGTATAGCCGGTGGTAAAGGAAT
>CAYSHN010000144.1:1318-8180 GCA_964430815.1 uncultured Calditrichota bacterium
CCATTCCGCTGTTTAACTTGTTCCAAAAATTAACCTGCTCAGTCTCAAAATCACCATTGCTTAAAATATTATCACCGGGATCGATTTCTTCGACGGTGAAGTCATCATACCAGGTATAGCCGGTGGTAAAGGAATTAAAACGAGCACGTACACTCAATCCTGCCGCATCACTCGGCGCCAAAGCCACTACCGTATAATGCGTCCAACCCTTCTGTACATCACGTTGATCGATATAGAAAAATTGATCCCCACCGGTTAAATCCCACTCCCTGTCAAGCGGAGCCTTGTGGAAAAAGAAACATACACCAGCACGATCATCTACATAATTCGGGACAGCATTCGATGCGATCCACTGACTGTTGGTATCCACACTGTCCGTCTGCACCCAGACCCCTAACTTGTACCAGGTGTCCGCTTTGGCCGCTACCGGCTCACTGTAATATACCATCTCATCACTATTGTTGTCCGGTTCATATAACAATACATCATAACTGCCGCTGTACGCACCTGTATCCGCGGTCAGATCACAGTAATTCCAGTGTCCCGATTCCTTCCAGTACATCCAACCCAGAGGTGTTTCGGCATCAGCACCAAAGATGCTCATCGTCCAATCCCCATTGTTGGTACAGTCGATATTGTCAAACCACACCGTCCCCGTAGCATCCTTGCCCATCACCGCTACCGCTATTACACTATCCGGTTCCGTACTTACCGTCACTCCACCCGTGTAATTCGTCCAATCCTTATCCGCGGTACTCTGATCCGCTTCCACAAACTGCTCACTGATCAGATTTCCACCCACATAGAATTTATACCAAACCCCGATCTTGGCATCTTCCGTAGCCGGACTGGTATTAACCCCCTGCGTCTTGGCCGCAAAAGTCAAATTGTATAAATCCGATCCATTTTTACCCGCATTGTTCCAGTACAAATCCGCATTGTTCACACTCAGCCAGCCGGCCATATCCGCCGTGGTGCTCCCCTTTACCACCTTCAACGAACGTAAACTCTGCTGATTGATACCCCACGGACCGTTCGCCGCCTCGTCCGTCGCCCAGGTCATCTCCGCCATTCCGCTGTTTAACTTGTTCCAAAAATTAACCTGCTCAGTCTCAAAATCACCGTTGCTCAGCAGATTAATCTGTGCTGCCAGCGGGATAGTTAAACCGAACGCTAGAATACTCAATAAAATTAAACGCCAGTAATGCTTCATCATACTTCCTCCTTGATTTGTTTGATACTGTTAGATTTTTTAACGGTAATACTTTATTTTTAGGTTAATCGTTTAAACATATTATTATTTTATCTTGAGTGCTTTCACCGATTCACGCCTGATTATTTCCACCGGCACCAGAACTTTTTTAGTAGATTTAACACGCTTTTTTAGAATATCCACCATCAAGCGCATGGCTTCAATGCCTAATTCTTCCTTTGGTACATTCAAGGTGGTTAAAGGCGGGTCGGTATAAACCGCCGCATCAACATTATCAAAACCTATTATCGAAATGTCTTCGGGTACGCGTAATCCCTGATCTTCAATATACTGCATCGCCCCTATAGCCATGGCATCGTTACAGGAAAAAATAGCGGTTATTTGACTGCCATGGCTTAATAACGAGCGTGCGGCATTATAACCGGTGTCCCGCGTTGTATCGGCCTCGCTGGTTATTACATATTTAGGATTGAAACTTACTTTTTTTTGTTCGATAGCTTGTTTATAACCCTGAAAGCGGCCCTGGATGCTGGGATGCTGTAAATCGCCGCCAATAAAGGCAATTTTTTGATGACCATGATCAATCAGATAATCTGTAGCTTCTATGCCCCCTTTGATATTATCTATCAACACAGCTGAATAATCTCCTTTGGGCGGGCAGTAATCAACAAAAACCACTGGTAATTTATTTTGTTCAATACTATTTATTATCTCCGCCGGTACTTTCCCAGCAATGATCACCCCGTCTACGTTATGTTCCTGTATGAAACGAGGTAAATCCTTGCTTTTCTCATAGTTTCGCGGAATCGTATGTAAAAGGATGTAATATTCATAAACATGAGATTCGAATTCGCAGCCCAGAAAGATATGGGTATAAAAAGGTTCAGTACGCAAAAAATGATCATCGGTTAATATAAATCCTATATTATGCGATTGCTGCATCACCAGGCCGCGGGCCATACGCGAAGGCCGGTAATTGAATTTATCTACTACCCGCAATACCCTTTTTCGCGTAGCCGGCGAGATCCGTTGATTGTTTTGCAGGACTAAGGAAACAGTGGCAATCGATACATTGGCTTTTTTAGCAACATCTTTGATAGTTAAGGACATGAATGCCTAATATAGGTTAAACGTTTAACTGAAACGTGAAAAAATATATGGCCTTATTCCGTGAAAGTCAAGGGATTTTTTAATTCATTTTTAACGCCGGACCATAAACATCCGGATGTGGCGTTCCCAGTTTATATTGCCTGATTCCTGCTGTATTTTATCAAGATCAATCCAAACCTGGAAGTGCTGAGCACGTAAGGCCTGGTGCACATTTTTTTCACCTTCCGCCCGGCACCATTCCTGCAGATTATAAAAGTGAGATAATGCTTTATTTTTTCCGGCTCGCGCCTGACTGGCCAAATTAAAATATGTGCGTATAGAATCCGAGACCGGCAAGACCGAAATTTCCTGATCCACAAAAAGATTGTAGAATTGCTGCTCCATGATTGAGCGTACTTCCGCCAGGACCCGTGAGTCACGATCGAGATTTCGCTTTTTTGCTTCGCGTAACAATAATTCATCGCGAACCCAATTACCCAGCTGATTTGATAATTGCTCGGTCGAAGTAAAGCGGGGACGATTACCATAGGGCATCTGACGAACACCAGCAAAGTATGCAGCAAGCGAGAAACTGCCATTTTTATAGTTAATCAGTGCTTTCTCCAGATAACCACTGTAATTTTGCTGAATATGACGGATCAAATCATCGTTGAGTTCAACGGCCATCGGTAGGATTTTACTTTCTTGCTGCGATAAAGGAACCACCTGCTGCCATAAAAACCTGAACATGCCGGGATCAGGTTGCGGATTATATTTACCCATATAGTTTCCTATAAATTGACTGGCCAATTGCCGACTCTGTTTCTGCCTGATTTTCTTTTCCAGCAGCGGCCGCTGGCGCTGAAATTCAGTTTCCGGGATTATTACCTGATCACGTTGGTCCAGCAACTGAATAATATGATAACCCCAGCGGGTATGAACTGGTTTTGATATTTCATTTTGTTTTAAGATGAGAATCGCCTGGCCAAAATCATCATCCAGGGAATTCAGCGATATCCAACCCAGGTCGCCTCCGTTTGCAGCCAGGATAGAGTCGTGGAATGCCTCCCTGGCCAGTAACTGGAATGAAACCCCTGCGCTAAGTTGAGTATACCATTGTGCAGCCTGATTTATATCCCTGCTAAATAAGTGGCGAACATGCACCTGTATCATACCTTTTAAAAATTCTGCCCGCAGATCCTGATCAGCCACCTTGATTTGTTGCTGAACCTGCTGACGGTACAATTCTCGCAGCATGGCCTGGTGCATTTCCCAATCACGCCCCTTGATATAGATGGAATCATTAATCAAATCCATTGCCTCAGCACGGTCATAAGCCAGGATCTGATCTATATATTTATTCAATTCATCGCTTAAGGCCCCGGGCCCTGTAGAATCAATAGCAAAATTCGGATCCAATTCATAAAAACTACGGAATTCCTGTATGCTGATCTGGCGATCATTCACTCTACCTATAATTTCTTTTTCCTCCTGTTTGCCAGTGCAGGAAGGAATTAATATTAATACGAGTGCCAGATCTATATATTTATGTAAACAAAACTTCATATCATTTTTTCCCTGTTTTATCAGTTTAGATTTTGGATTGGATTTCTCTATTAATACCCTCAACAGCTAGCACGTTTGCTGGTTCAAAACACTTTATTGGGGACAGCTGTGATTAACTGTTTTAATATTGATTCTGTTTAACCATTTGCAATTAATATAGCCCCATATTTAATTTAATAAAAATAGAGATAGATAGGAATATAATGCAAGCTTTGTACTATAATCGGCCCTGTAAACTTCTGCTGGTCGATTTACCCATACCTGTACCACAAGCAGATGAAGTGATTATTGAAGTGGCCTACTGTGGGATCTGTGGTACGGATCTGCATATTTTGAACGAAGAATCACCTGCTGCTGACCAGGTAATACCCGGGCATGAGTTTTCAGGCAGGATAGTGGCCAGCGGTGTTGCCGTAGACAATCTCAGGAAAGGGGACCTGGTAGCGGTCGATCCAAACAATTATTGTGGTGCCTGTGAGTTTTGCCAGCGGGGACAGGTACATTTCTGTCGTAATATTAAACCGGTAGGTATTTTCCGTAATGGTGGCTGGGCCGAATACTGCGCCGTACCGGCAGCACTGGTCCATCCGCTCACCACAGGAATCGATCTGGCCTGGGCGGCTCTGGCCGAACCTGTTTCATGTATTTTGCACGGCTGGGATCGAATTCAACCTGTTTTACCACAGCAGCGAATTTTAATTATGGGAGCTGGATTAATCGGTTTGCTGTGGAGTTTAATCTTACAGCGATCGGGAATAACTAATTTTATTATCAGCGAACCAGTGGCCAGCCGACGCAGTTCTGCTCAGAAATTACAATTTAATTGCCTTGAACCCGAAAAGATTTTTAAACCAAACTCCACTGATCACAATGGATTTGACATCATTATCGATTGCAGTGGTAACCCCGGAGCTATAGCAAAGGCTTTGAACCGGCTTAATCCTCTGGGAAAATTTTTATTCTTCGGCGTGTGCCCACAACACAGTTCTATCTCAATAGATCCATTTAAAATATTCCAAAACGAATGGACTCTATATGGGTCTGTAATTAATCCATTCACTTTCGCCAGAGCCCTGCAGATAATTCCGTTAATAAAAAAACCATTGGCTGATCTGGGAGTTATTACCTTTGCTCTTTCTGATTATAAAAAAGGATTAGCAGCTGCCCGCTCCGGAATATATACCAAAGTCTTGTTTAAAATTAATGAGAATCTATAACCATTGTATTTCTAAATAAATACTTTCATTAAGGATTAGCGGGGTGACTTCTGCCATGAAATGGATAAATAGTAAACCCGTAGTGATTGGGATAACCAGTACCCCTAATAAATTTTTATCTGGCCTTATATAAAATCCATAAATGATCAAAAGACAAATTGTAATTCTGCCGCTGGCACAATTTTTCTCTGTTGTAATGAATCGGTATATCGTATTAAACACGGCTCGATATCAAAACCATCACCCATACCGTATGATAGAAATAGACGCAGAAATAAAGTGAGTGTTCTAAATCATCCGTCTGTTTAATCGTGCAGAAACTGATTTCTAAGCAATTACTATGATTACAAACCTGTTTGAAATCGCCAGGCCTAGATATATTAAAACTCATCCCACAGAAATGTAAAGTCTCTGTGGGATGAGTAAATATATAGAATCAAACGATCCTATTTTACCAGCATCATTTTCCTGGTTATCTTGACCTGATCTGCTTCCATGGTATAGAAATATACTCCGCTGGATACTTTTAGTCCCGCAGCATCAGTGCCATTCCACTTCACCAAAAAACGCCCGGCCGGATAGTTAGCATTGACCAGGGTGTTAATCAGGCGGCCATTGATGTCAAATACAGAAATTTTCACTTCAGCAGCCCGGGGCAATGTAAATTCGAATTCAGTCCACGGATTGAAGGGATTGGGATAATTCTGTGTCAAACTATATTCGCTGATAACATTGACATCCCGCTCGCCAATCGCCGAAGCACTATACTTCAAAACGACGATGGGTTTGGTCCCCAGATCTGGAAACACCCCGGCGTCAATACTGGAGGTATATAACACTTCCAATCCCGCTTCAGCATCGACATCGGCTAAACTGACTACATTCCAGACACCGCCTGCAGCATATTCCTGATCGATGACGGTCAATTCATAACTGGCCGGATTGGTAATGTCACCGCCGCGATAAGCCAGGCGGAAAATTGAGCCATTGGTCGTGGCACCGCGCGAACCAAAAATGTAATCCAGATAGGTATCACCGTCGATATCACCCACGGCGCTGCCGATACCGCCGCGGTTTCCCGGAAAATATGCGGTCAGATTGAACAGTTCTGTCTGCTTGAGTGAATCGCCGTCTTCCTGCAACAGTACCACCGCTTTATGGGCATCATCGCCATAATCATAAGCGATCGTTAAGATTTCTTTGGTTTGATCTTTGTTCAGGTCGACTGTTTGGGAAGTAAGCCAGGCGATTCCACCCTGCAGAGGAGCTAAAGCTTTAAAATGCCAGGCCTGTGCCTCCCAGTACAGTTTACTGATCTGGGCTTCACAGAAGAAGTAGCAATTATTACCTATGACCGCTGCATCCCATTTATTGTAAATCTCACCAGTCTCAAAATCTAAGGCACTGGTCAACAGAGTCCAGGTTTCACTGCCGTCACCATTATCTGGAATATTGGAAACGGAAGCAACGCCAAAGAATACACTGTCTCCGCCTTCACCACCCCGATCGGAAAAGATAATTTCGTTGTTGGTATCCTCATTTACATCAGCCAGTACAAACTGGGATGGGCGTATATTTTTATTATCCTCACTGACGATGGTCCATTTAGCATTAGGCAAATAATTATCCCCAGCTGAAATGCCCAGCACATCACTGCCATCCCCTTTTACTTCGTAAACCAGAATACGATACGGATTCAGAGTGGAGTCAGTTACAAAATTTACCACACCCCAGATTAACTCCTTTTTACCATCCTTATCCAGGTCGCCTACTACCA
>CAYSHN010000145.1:0-8151 GCA_964430815.1 uncultured Calditrichota bacterium
GAATTCAGCAGGATATCCCTCTGGAGATCGCCCAGGATACTTTTGTCCAGGCTAAAAAGCAGGGAGCCATGGCGCTGTTTGGTGAAAAATACGGTGAGATTGTACGCACCATTCGTATAAATGATTTCAGCCTGGAGTTATGCGGTGGAACCCATGTTAAACAGACCGGGCAGATCGGACTTTTTGTAATCGTGAACGAGAGTAGTATTTCCGCCGGAGTCCGCCGTATCGAAGCCCTGACCGGAAAGGCGGTCGTGAATTACCTGCAAAAGATGCGCGGCCGGTTTCAGGATCTGGGCGGTATATTGAATTCAAACGAAGAAGAAGTAGTGGAGAAAACGCAGGAACTCGTAAATAGTCGTCGTAAACTCGAAAAAGAGTTAGAAAAATTAAACTCGCAATTATTCAAATCAAATTTGACCGATATTATTTCCCAGGGCGAAATCGTCAAAGGAATCAAAGTGATCAGCCGGCAGATTCCCGGGGTCAGTGTGGATCAATTAAAAGAGATTGGTGACCAGATTCGTGAGCATTCCACGCAAACCGTGGCCTTGCTGGGCACTAAAACCGAAGGAAAAATTAATTTCGTTTGTGTAGTCAGCGATGATCTGATCAAAAATAAAAAACTGCATGCGGGTGATCTGGTCCGGCAGGTGGCGCAGGTTGCCGGTGGTAGCGGTGGGGGAAAGCCACACATGGCTACAGCCGGAGCCAAAGATGAAACAAAATTCGAAACAGCCATGCAAAAAATTAAGGAATTGATTTAACTCCGCGCCTAGACACTGAGAATTGTAAGAATAATAGAATCCTTGAATTATATCTACGTTGATCCGCGTCTATCCGCGGTTAAATTATTAACCGCAGATTAACGCAGATATGATTTTTAAATTACTCTTAGCAACGTACTCTGCTGTTTTGCCAGAAAAAAAGGAGGCAGCATGTCGATAAAGATTAGTTCAGCGGCACTGCAGAAATGGGCAGATTATATCTTAAACTATTCGCTGGGTGGCATTACACCCGACGACATCGTAATGATTAAAGGGGAACATATCTGCTGGCCGCTTATGTCGGTATTGCAGGATAAAGTGATTTCTGCTGGCGCTATACCTGATTTGAATCTGGTAGCCCCTGACAACGAGCGGGGAAGGATTTTTAGTGCAGCCATGGCCCGCCGGGGTAGTCTTGCTCAAATCCGACGCGTACCGGAATGGCAGCATGCGCGTTATGAACAGATGACCAAATATATTGAAATTCTTGGTGCCGAGAATCCGGCGCTCTATGCCAATACACCGGCCGAGACCTCACAAGCAATCATGCGGGCTAATGAATCATTCGTAACCATACGCCTGGCTAAACCCTGGGTTTTAACCCTGTTTCCCACATCCGGTTTCGCCATGCTGGAAAAGATGAGTTTATCAGTATATAGCCAGATCATTGTTAAAGCCAGTACTACCGATCCTCGCTTCCTGGAGAAAACTCAACAACCTTTACACGAACTGATGCAACGTTCCAGTAATATTCGCATCCTGACCAGGCATCCGCGAGGAAAAATTTTAGAATTACAGATGAGTCTCACCGGTAGGATCGTACACAAATGCACCGGGAAAAATAATTTCCCCGATGGCGAAGTATACACCAGCCCTGATGCTTCTAGTGTGCAAGGTGAAATATTTGTTGACCTGCCGGTTTTATACGAGGGAACAGATATGCAGGGAATCTACCTGCGCATTGACAGGGGTATCATTGGCGACTACACGGCTCAACGCGGTATCAGGATGTTAAAAAAAATAATTGAAACCGATGACGGATCACACCGACTGGGAGAGGTAGCCCTGGGCATGAATACCGGTATTAAGACAGCTTTACGTCACCCTTTATTTTTAGAAAAAATCGGCGGAACTTTACATATTGCTATCGGCGCCAGTTATAACGATTGCTACGTTTCAGACCCGCATAGCGATGCAGGGAAAGAACAACTCGAGGAATATTTTAAACAGGGGATTCTGAACCGCTCAGCCCAGCACGTGGATATTGTCACCGATTTCCGTAAAGGCGGCTGCGGCCAGGCTGTATATCTGGATCAAATCAAACTGGCGGTCAAAAACAATCTGTGGATTGTACCCTGATCACTGGCCGAATATCCGCGCCGACTGCCATCATCACTTCACCAACTCCAATCTTATTTTTTATGTAAGCCTGTGGAACACCCTTAAACAGCACCCAAATAAAATATTTAACTTTTAAGAAATATTATGCTATCTTTTCCCCAGTACCGATGTCCATAAAACAAAGGAGAGGAAAGTGCAAAAAGATGACAGCACGCTGGTCAAAGAGGTTCGCAATGGTTCACACAAATCTTATGAGCAACTTATGGAACGCCATCAAAATCAGGTTTATCGTATCGCTTACAGTTATGCCCGAAATATGGAGCAGGCCCTGGATATTACCCAAAATGTATTTATCAAGGTCTATCAGAATCTGCATAAATTCAGGGGGGATAGTCAATTTAAAACCTGGCTGCTGCGTATTACCTGTAACGAGAGCCAGAATTGGATCAAAAAAAATCTTCGATATCAAAGGGAGGAAGATTTGGAACCATTATTGAACCAAGACCAAACCAGGCTGAATCAGGAGGATGAACTCCTGGCCCGGGAAAACCGGAGCTTGCTGCTGCACAGTTTATATGAATTAAATACCCGCCACCGCCTGGCTGTAGTATTGCGCTATTTTGAGAATTACTCCATCAAAGAAATAGCCGAGGTGCTGCATTGCAGTGATGGTATGGTGAAGAATATTCTTTTCCGCAGTTTACAAAAAATGAAAAATAATCTGCAACATACATTTGCCGTAGAATATCAATGAAAGAAACACGTGAATTAGAAGGTTTAATCATTAAACTTCAAGCCGGTGAAATTACACCGGAAGAACAACAACGGTTACAGGAATTGACCCGGCTATATCCCGCTTATCAAAATCTGATCCACACTCATCAATTGCTGACCAATGTTTCACAATTAATTATTGAACCAGATGCTGCTGAATTCAAACATTTGCGGGAATCAGTACTGCAAACAATCAGAACCAGGCAACTCCGCTCAAGCAAATTTATGGATTGGATCGAAACCATCCGTTTTTATTTACAACGGCCGGAGATAGCGGTGGCGGCTTTAACCTTGCTGATCGGATTTTTCTTGGGCCGGTTTTTGCCACAAGAAAGTCAGGGTAACCGGAGTTTTCTGAAACAAATTAACTTGACGGCCAGTGAGAATAAACAATTAAAAGATGTTCAAAATTCACCCTATCGTTACTCCAATGTCTCATTTAATGAAATTGATACCCAGAATATCTCCCTGAGTTTCGACGTCAGTACCCACATGGAATTGGTCCGGCCTAAAAGCGATCCTTTAGTGCGTGAAGTTATCAGCCAAGCTCTGATAAATCCGGCGCACAGTGGTTCAGAATTAAAAGTGATCTCTGTATCTGAAAATATGCTGGATAAAAAGATTAAAGAGGCTTTGATCTTTTCATTACATAATGCACCAATGCTGGCGGTGCGTATGAAATCTCTTGACGTCCTGTTAAAATACAGGAACGATGCGGAGGTTGAAGAAGCCTGCTTAAAAGTTCTGCGTGAGGAAGAATCCGTACAGATGCGCCTGCTGGTTCTCGATTATTTGGAGGAAATCAAATTCGACCGAAATACCCTGAAAGCAGCACTGGCCGGAGTGGATCTGCGTAACAGTCCAGCCGTAATGCTGAAGGCCAATAAATATATCGACCAACAAATAGAAAACAAAAAGTAAGAAAGGAAAAATATGAAAAAATTATTATGCCTTGCATTTTTGCTTCTGTTCAGCAGTTTTCTGCTGGCCGGACAAGATTTAAAACGCGAGTTCAAATTGGAATATGGAAAAACGGTAGAGATTGATCTTAATACCGGTGGATCCATCGAAATCAAAGGTTGGAATAAAGAACTGGTATCGCTTACTGCTCGCAGCCATGATACGGATATCGAGGAATTTAAATTTGAATTTGATGAAAGTCCCTCGGGAGTATATATTCATGTCTCAAATTCTGATAATCATGACGGCAGTGATATCGATCTCAAGTTGTTTGTACCTGAAAAATGTGATCTGGAGCTGGAAACGATGGGTGGAGATATTACGGTTGATAATGTAGCAGGAAAAGCAGAAGGTAAAACCATGGGGGGTGATCTCGGTCTATCCAACCTGAAAGGAGAGGTGGAGTTGACCACTATGGGTGGAGATATCAACGTCGACAACTCAGAACTGGATGGCGAGGTAAAGACCATGGGTGGCGATGTCACTTTTCAGAATGTAGGTGGTAATGTCAAGGGCTCGACTATGGGTGGCGATGTTGATATCCGCGGTACAAAAAATGATGTAAAAAAAGAGATGAAAATCTCTACGATGGGGGGTGATATTAATATTGATTCAGCTCCTGGTGGTGTTGATGTCCACACCATGGGGGGTGATATTAGTATCCATGCTGCCGGAACTTATGTCAAAGCTAAAACCATGGGTGGTGATATTACTGTCGATCAGGTTGATGGTGGAGCTAAAGTTTCTACCATGGGCGGTGATATAAATGTGACCATGGTAGGTGATGTCAAGCAGGGTGATCGTAATGTCGATCTTTCTTCCATGGGGGGTGAGATCACTTTGACCTTACCGGAAAACATGTCAATCGATTTCAATGTTAAACTTACCTATACCAAGCACTCTGAAGGGGATTATAAGATTCTGTGTGATTTCCCCATTAAGATAGAAGAAAGCGAAGACTGGGATTATTCAAAAGGTTCAGCCAGAAAATATATTACCGGCACTGGTAAGGTTGGCGATGGCAAATACCGGGTACATCTCGAAACCACTAATGGGGATATTACGATTAAAAAAGGATTATAAGTTATGGCGATATCATTCAAGGGCACAGAATAATGTGCCCTTTTTTTTTACACTCGTTTAACGACCATGATAGTTAAATCATCGTTACGGGTATCGCCGTCCAGGAAGGAAGATAAATCCTCCAGTACGATCCCCACTAACTGTGCAGCCGATAAATTTTGAAACTGATTTAATACTTCACCGATCCGGTCTATTCCGTATTCTTCCCCATTTTTATGTGCTTCGGAGAGCCCATCACTATAAAAAAAGATGCTTTCTCCCGGCTGTAATTTGAAATTCTTAACCGCATATTGACCTTCACACAATAAACCGATGGGCAGACCTGTCGCCTCGATTTTCTGCACCCGTCCATTCTGCAACAGGAATGGAGGACAATGCCCAGCATTGCACAGTTCGATGCTGCCATCAACAGCCAGGCGGCTGCAAATTAAAGTACTGTAATGACTACTGAGAGTACTTTCACACAGCAGATGGTTGGCCCGTTCCACCAGTTTATTGACTGGAAAATTAAATTCAATCATACTGTGGAACATGGCATGCAAATGCATCATTAACATTGAAGCAGCAATTCCTTTCCCGGAAACATCACCCACAATCGCCAGCATATTTTTCTGCTCATCTTTTAATTCCACCACATCACAGTAATCCCCACTCACAGGTCCGGCCGCCTGATAATGATAATAGATCTGCCAGTTATTCAATAAAAAATTATTCTTAGGTAATAAAAATTGCTGCATTCGTCCGGCCAGGTCAATATCCTGCTCCAGGGCACGTTGTTCGGTAGTATTCAAATGATCCAGACAAACCCGTACCAGTGGATTTGATATCAGCCGGTCATGCTCAATGGGATCATGACATACTTCGCATAATCCATATGTACTATCATCAATCCTCTCCAGCGCGAGATCTATTTCACGGAACAACTGCAGCAATTGAGCATCTTTACTGTGGGTAAGTACGGACTTCAGACGATTTCGTCTATCAATTAATTCGTCTTTAATCAGAGTATCACGATTTACAACCATTCTGGTTTCCTTCAATAAACAAATCGATAGTGACGGTATTTAATTACTCATTTTATCCTTAAGTATGATCCGTTGTTGCGAACGGGTGGTAATATATTCCAACTTTTGCCAGAGGTCAAAGAATAAATTAACTTTAAATCTTTTTACCGGTTTTGGTCCATCGATCGTATCGGTAAATAATATGCGGTCATCAATTAAACGCTTCAGTAACTTTAACGTACCAGCGGTTCTGGGGGTCTCGGCTTTGAAGCTGCTGAATAGTGAATTTAAACTGAGTTCCGCATCATCCAGTTTTAATCCCTTCAGGAAATTAATTATCCGGCCGCTAATTACCAGTGTATACAGATCGTCACGGTTATGCTCGGACCCGCCATAACCCAGAGCTGTAGAACGGCTGCAGATCATTTCCTTTGAAGTGAGAGTTGGAAAGTTAGCGGCCACAGGGGTTCCAGGTGTCAGATAGAAGGGGGATAAACCCAATAAAACCGGCAGACGGCTGGTTAGTATTATTGTTTGGATCATGCTCTGCAGTGATTCATTCGGCAAACCAAGGATTTGATAAGAGACAATCCGAAACCCCAGCTCCTGGGCTGTTTGCACAACTTCCATATATCTATTCAGACCATCTGCTCGCCGGTTCTCGCTTAAAACACCGGCATCCGAACTTACCAGACTTATATTTAAATCCTGAAAACCAGCCTGGCGCATGAGTTGCAATAATTCCCGGTCCAGATTGAAATAAGATATGCCATTCATCGCTGTACAGGTGATAGCTGCACCAGGAAAACTTTTGATCAATTGCCGGCAGAGTGTTTTCATTTCCGGCAGATCAAAGGTCAGATTATCATCTTCAAAGTCAAATACACGATAGCCCTGCTGATAACGCAGTATTATTTCTGCCATGATATTGTTAACGCTGCGCCGGCGATAGTGCTGACCAAAGGTCTGATGGACCGAGCAAAAAGAACAATTGTGGGGGCAACCGCGGGAAGTGATAATAAATGTTAACGGCAATTTTTTGTATTGGTACTGCTGCGGATCAAGATCAGTTAAATCAGGTATAGGCAAATCGTCCAGAGTGAAATTTTCTTCCCTTTCGTTTAAAATCAAATGTCCGTTTGTCTTGTAACCCAGATTCGGGACACGGGCAAAATCTTTATTACTGAGCCAGGCCTTTAAGAATTCTACCAGTGGTTTTTCTCCTTCGCCACGGATAACATAATCAATTTCAGCTTGTTGCAGCATCTGCTGCGGATCAGCCGATACATGAGCGCCTCCGAGCAGTACCATTACATTCCATTTGGCCTTTATTGCTTTGGCTGTATCGAGTACCTGTTGATAATAAGGGGTGAAAAGAGCAGAGATACCGACCAGATCGGGTTTTAACTGAAATACTTCATTGGCGATATTTGTATAACTTGCACCAAAATGATAGAAATGGTGGAAGGTGGAGAAAGGGCTGTGATCTGGATATAAATAATATTCCTTTAAAAAATTTAATTCCGCCGGAAGAGCAGCCGTGTGTTTACCCCAACCATGGTGGTAATCTTTGATGATTACTTCAATCTGTGGAAAATACTGTTTGACTACTGCTTTTAAGTAAGCCAATCCGATCGGCTGCAGACGGATATCGGTATCATAAAAATCCTGTATGGGGGGTTGCAGCAATAACAGTTTCATATCATTGTTACATGGATGCATTAATCCATTGGTTCATTGACTCATTGATTGACTAATCCACTGATACAATGTTTCATCGAATCTATTTATCAATTCTTAATCGTCCCTTGTGATTTGCCAGTTCCAGAGCCAGTTGATAGGTTAATTCCGAGATGCGTGTGATTTTATTAATATTCAATTTCTCTACATCATCACCGGGAGTGTGATATTCTTTCATGTAGAAATCGGTAAAAAAGACCACAGGAATTCCTTTTTTAGCATAACTGTAATGATCACTGCGGTAATAAATCCGTTCCGGATGATTGGGATTGTTTAACTCATAATTAAATTTGAATCTGACCGATCCAGCATTCGTTTTTTCCACAATTTCCTGCAATTCTGAACTGATATGATCTGCGCCTACGCTGTAAAGAGTGTCTACCGGTCCGCAGCCAACCATATCCAGATTAATATAGGCCATCATATGATCAGTCAGCTCGGGTTGTTGAGACATATATTTCGAACCGAGCAGACCTTTTTCT
>CAYSHN010000146.1:0-8133 GCA_964430815.1 uncultured Calditrichota bacterium
ATTGGCCAGCACTGGTGAGTTTTTACCAGCAGGTTTTTGGTTGTATCCATGTTCCACCCGAACGTGACTTCACAGGCGAAAAACTATCAGCGGGAACAGGTGTACAGGGTGCACATTTACGTGGTCTGCATTTGCGTTTACCCGGTTACGGTGCTAACGGTCCTACACTGGAAATTTTCAACTACAGTACTCTGCAAGGTCGTAGTAAAACCGTCGTGAACCGGCCAGGTTTTGGACATATTGCATTTTCTGTTGATGATGTGATGACCGCACAAAAATCAGTTGTACAGGCTGGTGGACATGCTGTGGGTGAAATTGTGACCATGCAAGTTGCAACCGGCGCCCAGGTGACCTGGTGCTATGTCACCGACCCGGAAGGAAACATAATCGAGTTACAATCATGGTCCAACTAGACAGCGAAGATTTCTCGCGCAGTTATATGCGCCGCATGAGAACCTGGATGAGAGCCATCCTGATAAATCATGCGCAGCGCTATCCGCTCTGGGCTGTCGAAGACCTGTACAAACTCATCCACCAGGCAGCCAGGGGTAGTGAACATGCTATGACCGAAAAAAATCAGATCCGGGTCCAGCTCAGGCAGGAAATCACCAATCTTACTCCCGGTCCATCCGAACCACTGATTGATCCCATTTCCGCCGATCATCGAATTGTCAGGATCCATCTGCGTCCCTTTGTCAATCTTGGTCTCGACCAGGAAGTAATTTTTAACGCATTAGTTCTGACCGCAAAACACTTCCCCGGATCCTTGAACAGTTTATCTGAATACGCGCGTATTGCTCTGCAACTTTGTCAGAAAGGAGTGCTGGCTTTCGCTCCCGAGCAATTTTCTAAATACATTGCTGACCGGCGCACAGCCAGCTTCCCCCCTGTTCATCACTCCCCAATGTACAAAGAGAAATATTGTCCGGCGTATCGTGTTGTAGCACGGGAAACACTGCCCAAGGAAACAACAGAATGAATTTTCCTCAATACGTATCGTTTACGGTTACGAATGCCTGTAACCTCAGATGCCGAATGTGTGGCCAATGGAGCGAGGAAGGGTATGTTTACAATCGAATAAAAGCCCCCGCTGCACCAATGAAATTAGCAGACTGGAAACGGCTAGTCGATGAAATAGCCCCCTACAACATTAAATTCCTTCTGGTGCGAGGTGGTGAACCGTTTCTTTTCCCCGGGATTATCGAACTGCTGGAATATATCAACAGCAAGGGGATTTTTATTTCTGTTGACACCAATGGGACGGTATTGAAGAAGTACGCCGCCGATATTGTTCGTATCGGAAATATGCATATTACCTTTTCAGTAGACGGCCCGGAAGAAATTCATGATGCGGTGCGGGGTAAAAAAGGGTGTTATCAGGAAATAAAAGAAAACATAGCTCTTTTAAATGATCTGGAAAAAAATAGTGACCATAAAATAAGTAAAAGTATTTGTTTCACGATCAGCAAATATTCTTATAAAGGACTGGGGCAAATGCCCGACGTAGCCCGTGAGATGTCCATCTTATCAATTAATATTGTTCCCTACTACTATTTTCCCGCCGATATTGGGAAAAAATACGAAGCAGAATTAAAACAGAATTTCAATTGCCAAGCATTTTCCTGGAAGGGTTTTCACCATGACAATTCCGGGATCGATTTCAATATATTCAGAGCGGAGTATAGAAAATATCTGGCTAATCTTGGACAAGAATCTAATTTTCTGTATATGGATCTAAAGGAGGATGATTACCGGGTGTGGTTTGAAGATCCATTAATGCCTGTTGGTTCAGTAACCTGCATGAATATTGAAAAATTGATCGATATTCAACCAGATGGGGAAGCAAATTTCTGCGTTGATTTTCCTGATTATTCTATTGGAAATGTGCAGGATGCATCCATTAAGGAAATCTGGAATAGCCCGCGGGCAGCACAATTTCGTAGTTACAGACGCGACAATCCCCTGGCAGTTTGTTATCGCTGTGGGGCCAAGTATATATCTGAAATTAAATAATATGGAATTCTCAGCCCACGATCCGATTTCGCATCTGAACCCGGGTTTGCTCATACATATGTAGATCACAGTAAGACCTGTTCGCAAGTTTATCTTATTAGCGCTGCCCAACATGGAAAATTTGATTCAAAACTAGCATACTAATTCAGAGGTAGATATGGAGATAGCAGTAAAGCAAATATTTATAGCGCTGATGGTTCTTTCCAATTTTGCTTATACTCAGGATTTCAAAATGCCGGAAAGCGCCGTTTTCGATCCGGTTGCGAAACGATATTTTGTTTCCAATTATGGCGATGGCAGCATAATCCAGATTGATTCAACGGGAGTGAAAAGTTACTTTAAGCAAGATTTATCCAAACCGTTGGGCATGATCCTGTGTGAAAACACATTATATGTCGTGGATAACCCTAAGACAATAAGAGGATTCAATATTTCAGACGGTACGCCCGCACTGGAAGTGCAAATAAATGAAGCCCGGTTTTTAAATGATATAACCAGGGATACATCAGGATATCTTTATGTAACCGATAGCAATGCCAATACCATATTTAAAATAAATATAACTACAGGATCATATTCCTTATTTGTCAAAACAAAATCGGGAAATCCTAATGGAATTATTTATGATATTCTTAACAACAGGCTTTTAGTATGTCATTTCAAAGAAAAGGCAACCATTGATGTCTTATGTCTCGGTGATTCTTCCAGATCGACAATCGTATCAACGGAACTCGATAATCTGGATGGATTGGCTATGGATGCCTCTGGTAACATTTATGTCTCATCATGGGCAAAGGGGAGTTTTGCTGCAGGATTCACCAGACAGGGTACAATATATAGGTATGATAATTTTTTTAAAAATGCACCTGTCGTTGTTACTACAGGCTATTTTGGTCCGGCAGATATTTATTTCAATATTGTTAAAAAAGAATTAGTTATTCCGCTGTTCTTAGACCAGACTGTGGAATTTTTTAGGTTTAAATAGAATTGCTTTAAAACTTATTAAATAAGGAGGAGGTTTACATGCGAAGACTTTTTACAATTTTTTTTATTCTGCTAGGTTCTCTGATCCAGGATCAGATTTTAGGACAGGATTTAGGACCAAAACAATCCAGCCGGTATTCAGTGGCAGCATCTAATGAGAATGTGATTCTTCTGGATACACAAAGTGGTGAGACCTGGATTCTAGTTAAAAAACCTAATCTGGATCAACCGTACGAATGGATGAAAATCAAGTCAGCTGGCGACCAGGGCCAGGGAACCAGGGATTGGACGGGTATTGTACAGGGTCAAAAAAAAGTTGATGTAACCATGCAAAAAGCAGATTTAATTAAGTGGCACGAAAAGGAATTATCAGTAACTAATGAAAAAATAAAACAACTTGAGATAACTCTGGCTAAAATTGAACAATCCACGAAAGATGTAAATGAAATGACGATTACTGCAGCTAAACAATCTGTCGATGACGCTAAGGAACAATTTAAGTTGGCCCTGCAAATACTTAAAGACCATGCGGAACATCAGTCAGAGGCAATCAATAACATAGGCCGGATGTAGAGAGTTCTATAAATATTCAGGAAGATAATACACCTATAATCGTATCAATTTCTTTTTTTACCTTTTCTACGCGGGACCATGTTTCTTTTACAAAAGAATCTTGAGCTGCTGGAGAATGTGCCGTAGCATAGTCCATGATTGTCTCCGCTCCACGGTCATCATCCTTTTCCTTGGCCTTTTGAGTAGCCTGGGCAATATGTTCCTCCATTGCAGCGAGCCTTAGCAGGTTCTCTTTGACACTGCGCTTGTTGAAACCATTATCAATTAAGATTTTGCGCTGGTGTTCCCATAACGGAATGCCAGCGACACTATTATAAATAGTCGAATCGATTCCTTTTATTCCTGTTTTAAACAGGGATTCGATATGCTGTTTTAATCCGCCCAGACAGTAATATTCTATATAAAAATCATAAGCGGATATTCCTTTAACACGGCTTGCTTCTAACATATAATTTTTCCCGAGCCCGGGAATATCTTTAGCCGTATAATAATCTTTGCTTTTTGAGACATCCTTCAACCGTTTACGTGCCTGTATCATCAGGTCAATTATGTCTTGTCTGAACACATCAAAGATAAATGCGGTGCGGCGTGCCTTATTACGCTTTTTATATTTACCTTCATTTCTTTTTACCATGTAAATGTTGTCGGAAAGAACCCAACCCGGTACAATTTCATTATAAGCAGGAGAGATACCCGGGAGAGAATGTCCTGGACTATTGATGAGTGAAAAGGGGAACTCTACACGCTGCGGCAAAGTATTTACCGCTGTGGCTATGATGGAATAGGGTGCTTGTGTAAAGTCACAGGGGAATTTGATATTTACGCCCAAACCGAAAAATGTTCCCTCTCCGCACCATATTTCCTGGTCAGGGGCTTTGGAGGTATGATTGGAACCTATATTTGCACCATAGCCTACGTTACCTTTACCCTCCGGCCATATTGCGGCGATGAGCAGTGCCTGGTGGTGGAATCCGACGAAAGGACCGAGCAGACACGCCGTCACTTCGCCTTCACCGACAGCGGTATTGGGGCCAAGAATACTTTGTGTTAACTTCCCGTGCCGTTCTACATGAGAATGTTCGGTGAGAATCGAATCGTCGACTATTGCCAGGGAGGTAACATGGCAACCCCACTGCAGGCATGAATTTCTTACGTATACTCCATGACTGATCTCGACCGGTTCTTCTGCTGACCCGAGAATGGTGCTGTTTTGAACCAAGGTCGCACCATCGATGATAGTTGATTGACCAATATAGCAATCTTCAATTTCGGGTGTGTTCCTAATGATGACGTCTTTCTCTATGATGCCCAGGCCGATTTTACAGGATGTAGAATATTTTTTAATAAAATTATCATATTCTTCAAGTAGTTCCTTATTGTTTCGATTGGTACTAACTAACTGTGCAATGGGGATGGTCATTTCGGCGAAAGAAAATACATTACGGCCTCCCGTTTCAATACCCACAGAGATTTCTCTGCCGTTACCGAATGAAGAATCCTTGGAGCAAACCATACTGCCAACATTGTAAACTACCGACTGGGCATTTATTATATAATTTGAGATGCACCCGGCATTCCAAATACAACAATTGTCGCCGATTTCCGAGTTGATGATCGTGCTTTTAAAAATGCCGGATGGTAATTCCACAGATGATAATGCATGCAGTTTTTTTCCATCAAATAGGCCCAGCACGCATTGACCTCTGAACTGATTATCTACAATATGATCCGGTCTAAATTTTTTAGTGACGAGAATTTTTTTCCAATCTTCAGCATCATTGCTCTGGGCTTTAAGTTTTTTTATCTCCTGACCGGTAAGTGTCCGGACGTCATTACCGAATAACCGGCTTTTCATCTTCTTTTTATTTACAGTTTCCAGTACTTTTAAAAATTCTGATGATTTTAAAATTGAATTGATTAACGGGGTCAGTTGATTTTCCATATTTAGGCTCTTTTATAAGAAAGGTTAATGGGTTCAATTTCTTATTGTTCAGCAACAGGGCAATCGATCAGATTGCCCTGTCGAAGAACTGTAATTGATACTCAAACTTCCAACTTTATCGTCCGACCATCTTTTGAACCATATGCTTGTGGTCATGGACCCAATTATAATATTCTTTCCGTTTCAATTTTGAAGCAGCAGTTTCATCCACAACAACGGTGACCAGGGTATGCAGTTGCAGTGCTGTGGCCGTGATCTGGCAGGTTACCGGACCTTCAACGAAGTCAGCAACTATCTTGGCTTTCTTTGCACCATTGGCGATTAGCAGAATCTTTTTCGACTCTAATATCGTACCAACACCCATGGTAATGGCGAAACGGGGCACATCTTCTTGCCTGTCAAAAAAACGGGCATTGTCTTCTATCGTCTGTTTTTCTAGGGCTTTGACCCTGGTGCGACTGGCAAAAGAAGAACCAGGCTCGTTAAATCCAATATGTCCATCACCACCGATTCCAAGGATTTGTAAATCGATTCCTCCGACTCTTTTAATCTGTGCTTCGTACCATATGCAGAACTCTTCCGGATCTTCCGTATTCCCTTGAGGTACATAAACATTGGCCTGATTAACATTGATGTATTGGAAAAGATTATCCTGCATAAAATAATTATAGCTGTTCTTATGCAAGGGTGGTAATCCGATATACTCGTCAAGATTGAATGTTGTAATTTTCGAAAAATCCAGACCTTCCTCTTTATGCAATTTGGAAAGTTCCTTATAGGTACCCAGGGGAGTATCCCCGGTTGCTAAACCGAGTACCAGATCATGTTTTCTTTTAATCTCCCGGGCTATAAATTGCGCGGATATTTTGCTCATTTCTTCGTAGGTAGGGGCAATAATGATCTCCATAAATAGTCTCCTTAATCCTTCGATTATACTGGTTAAATTAATAAAATCAGGTTATTAAAATGAAAAGTGCAGTAAAATACTTTAAAAAACATAAATCTACTCTTACAGAAAAATAAATTCATCATCATATATTCGGATCAAAAATTCTTTAGAACATATAATATTCTGATATTTTTTAAAATTTTATACAATTTAACACTGTAAATATTTTATAATATAACCGATCAGTTTAAGTGTTCTGGATCACAAAAGGATTGCAGAAAGATATAAAAATTAATATTTTAAAATAATATAAGATTTACTCATTTTTCAGGGAGTAATTCAGATTATCTTAGGTTCAATTTTTGCGCTCTTTTTCCTTAGCAGTGTTAACACTATAAAAACGGAGGGATAAAAATGAGGCTCGTATTTGTACTTATTATTGTAACTATTGCATTTTTAATGATATCAGGATGCACCCCGGGTCCAAACCAATTAACCGGCTCAGCCGATAAAACCGGCGATGTTGCTGGATTCTTTTCGGGTCTATGGCATGGTTTTATATCTCTGTTTACTTTTATTCTGTCACTTTTTTCGGACAATATACGCATGTACGAAGTCCACAATAACGGTAACTGGTATAATTTTGGCTTTCTGCTGGGAGTTATGTCATTCTTTGGTGGTAGCGGTGGCGGAGCCGGGCGACGTACATGCCGTAATTAATATCTGATCTAGATGAGATGCGTGCGAAGTTAAAATCCAAAAAATAAATATCTAGGCAAGATTTGTTATTGATGAATCAACGTTTTAAGTTAATCGTGTTATCAGGAAAAAGATGAGGGATAATATGGAATTAGAAAAATTAAAATATCCGATCGGACATTTTAAATCTCCACAGCAGATCGATCTGAACACAGTAAAAAAATGGATACAGGAGATTGAAGAATTACCGTCCCAGTTAAGCGCGGTAGTAAAGAATTTAAGCGAAGCGCAGTTGGATACCCCTTATCGCGATGGAGGCTGGACCGTGCGGCAGATTGTTCATCATATCGGGGATAGCCATCTTAACAGTTATGTGCGCTTAAAACTGGCTCTGACCGAAGAGCAACCTACCATAAAACCATATGATCAGGATCTCTGGGCGAAATTGCCGGATTATTCCCTGTTTCCGGTAAAAGATTCATTAAAATTTATTGAACTGCTTTACAAACGCTGGGTAATACTTTTAAAAGCACTGGATAAAAATCAAATCGAACGAACCTTTATTCATCCTGAATCAGGTATTGTTGTGTTAAAGAAAAATATAGGTATGTACGCCTGGCATGGCCAGCATCACCTGGCCCAGATAAAAGCGTTAAGACAAAGAAAAAGTTGGTAAAAATGGTGCCGAACCATATAAAAAGTATCACCCTACAATCGGAAAAATATCCGACCACTGAATATTATCCTTTTACCCTGCCCATCTTTCATCAAACGCGGCAGCTGGTATTCGATACGCCGGTGATACTGTTTGTTGGTGAAAACGGCACGGGTAAATCCACCCTGCTAGAGGCTATGGCCCGGGCTTGTGGAATACATATCTGGTGTACATCAGCAAATGGCCGTTATCAGATCAATCATTTCGAGGACCAGCTCCATAAATATCTTTCGGTCGAATGGTCCAATGGCCATGTGCCCGGATCCTTCTTCGGCTCGGCGATATTTAAGGATTTCGCCAATTTTCTGGATAGCTGGG
>CAYSHN010000147.1:0-8046 GCA_964430815.1 uncultured Calditrichota bacterium
AAATAATATTAAACCTTTTGTACCTAAGGTGGCACCGATACCCCCGCCCTGAAACGCATTAATTGTATTATGTAAAATTTCATTATTCTTTATTATCACAGTATCAATATGATTATTTGAATAAGCATCGGCTTCGATCCCAGCACATTCGCTCCAAATTTCACCATTGCGATCAATAACGTTATTCATAATCCTGTTATTTTCTATTCTACCACCTGCCCATAACAGAACTCCTCCTCCTCCAACAAATTTTGATGATCCATATAAAATGTAGGTTCCTGAACCACCAGTAATTGTGAATCCATATAAAACAGAATTTTTTGTCTCTCCATTTACAAAATAGACCACCGTCCCGCTATCAGGATTGGTGTGATTACTTCCATCGATGATCGTTTTGGAAATATGGCTGGTATCGGCATCCATTAAAAACTGGCTGGCCACGGTGATTGATTTCCCTTTGAAACTGATATTTTCATAAAAAGTACCTTCGGCCACTAAAACTGTATCCCCTGTCTGGGCCTGGTCGATACCCTGCTGGATGGTGGGGGCATCGGCGGGGACGTGGATGATACCGGCGAGGCCAAAGGGTAAAGTCGAAGGCCTGGCGAAGACAGGCCGTAGATCTGCCGAAAGGCAGAGGAAAAGGGTAATGAGAAGAATGCGTAACAGTTTCATATAAGACCTCCTGTATTAATGGTTAAAGAGTAAAGTCGAAGGTCCCGCGAAGCGGGGCCGTAGACCTGCCGAAAGGCAGGGGTAAAGATCGATGATGAGTAAGATGGTGAACAGATTCATAAAATTTTTCCTCTGGACTCAGGCAAAATGTCACGAAATTATAGTTCAGCTGGTCGTAGAATGATCTGTAGAAATTAGTCTGGTGGTATTATACACAACTGATTGGGTGGATTTCTAACACATTTTTACCATTTATTAGCAAAAATTTAACATAGTAGCCACCTTAAAGGTGATCTCCACCCTAAGGTGGTATTGAATGGTACATTATTTGCTTTGATAATTACCACCTATCTGACCCACCCCTACAGAGGGAAGGGTAATTTCAAGGAATAATGATTTGCATGGAGGATTATTAATATGTACATTAATGCTGTACATATATAATGGGAAGTATTCAATGTCTATACAAACCACTTACACGAAAGCCAGAGCAAATCTGGCTAAATTATTGGATGAGGTTACCCTGAATCAGGAGATTGTCCTGATCAGTCGCAGAAAGTCGGAGGATGTAGCACTGATTTCTGCTGCAGAATTGCGAAGTATTCTGGAAACTCATTATCTGCTGCGTTCACCTAAAAATGCCCAACGCCTGCTGAAAGCACTCGAACGTGCTCAAACTGGAAAAATCCATGCCAGGGCGGTAGATGAACTCCGTATAGAGGTTGGACTTGGCAGGAATAAATAAACATCATGACCCGAAATCGACTACACGTGTTGCCGTCTTTCAGCCGGAGTTTATCGAAGATCTGAGATACTGGGTTGAAACAGACAGGAGGATTGCGTTAAGGGCATTTACAATTATCGAGGCGGTGTTGCGCGATCCCGTTCACGGCATCGGTAAACCGGAACCGTTGAAATACCTGGCTGAAGGAGCCTGGTCACGCCGGCTAACACAAGAACACCGGATAGTATACCTGATCAGTCGGGATCGGATTGATTTTTTGCAGGCCCGGTATCATTATTAAGTTTTTTCCTTGAAGGGGGAACACCAAATTGCTCTGTATAACATCGGGAAAAATAGGATACGCTATCAAATCCGACTTCAAAGGCCACCTGGGTGACATTTCCGAAACCATTCTGCAGTAATTCCCTGGCCCGCCTGAGCCTCAAGAAACGTATAAACGCTACCGGCGTCATATTGATCAATGCCTGCAGCTTGCGGATCAGGTGGGTATGACTGATCCCTATTTCCCTGGATAATTTATCGACATTCAAGTCAGGATCGTCTAATTTTTGCTCCACCTTTTCAATCAAACGGGTCAGAAATTGTTCATCGCCGGATGTAATGGTGATTTCTCTGGGCTGGACATATAAATCCCGGTTGAATCTCTCTCTCATTCGTTTCCGTTGCTCTAAGATATTGTGTATCCTTAATTGCATCTCCTTCGCTTCAAACGGTTTGGTAATATAGTCATCAGCACCGGTTTCCAGACCTTCCAGTTTATCCTCCGCGGCAGCGCGAGCGGTCAATAGTATCACCGGAATATGGCTGATCTCGATGTCGGTCTTAACCTTCCTGCAAAGTTCATAACCATCCATTCCCGGCATCATTACATCGCTGATAATAAGATCAGGTATGTATTGTTTTGCTGCCGACATCCCCTGTTCGCCATCGGCCGCTTCCAGTATACGGTAAGCGGGTTTCAATATGCCACCAATGTATTGTCGCACATCGGCGTTGTCATCGACGATTAAAATAACCGGCGAAGATTTTTGGGTGGGAGGGGGGTGTTTCCGGTTTTGTAGGGGCGCGGTTATTCGCGCCCCTACATGTAACGGTAAATCGGGCGTGAAAATATCATCCGTGGACATTATCGATTTTTCAATTACCGAACCACCGTCCGCATAAACTACCGTTTGTTCCAATGTTTCGTCCCAGCATATTTCCGATTCATCATACGATTCACAATCAACCGGAATCATTACGGTAAATGTGGTGATTTTACCCGGTTCGCTGGCGACGGTGACCTGGCCATGATGTAATTCCACCATCTCTTTGACCAGGGCCAGGCCGATACCAGTTCCCTCATAATGCCGACCTGGTGATTCATCCACCTGATAAAACCGGTCGAAAATGTGATCGATTTTGTCGGGGGGGATACCGGAGCCGGTGTTGGTGATTTCGATTTTGACCCCCCTATCCCCCCTTATATATAAGGGGGGAATGAGGGGGGTTATTTTAACCCCCACCCGTCCGCCATCGGGTGTAAATTTAAAGGCGTTCGATAACAAATTATTGATAATCCGTTCCAATTTTTCGGCATCGATGTATGCAGATAAGGGCGCGGATAACCGCGCCCGTACATCGGATGTGTATTGGAACGTAAAATCAATATTTTTCCGTTTGGCCAGCGATTCGAAGGATTGCACCAGTCCGCAGAGCAGAACAATGATATCCTGTTTTTTCACCTGCAATTTCATCCGGCCGGATTCGATTTTAGAGAGGTCCAGTATTTGATTAACCAGATCCAGCAGTCTTTTAGAATTCCTGAGAATCATCTGGTATTGCTCTTTGACATTACCGGCAAATTCACCGCTGATTAATTGTTTGACCGGGCCTTCGATTAGGGTGAGCGGGGTGCGAAATTCATGGGAGATATTGGCGAAAAACCTGCTTTTGGCTTCATCGATTTCCCTGATTTTTTCTGTTTCCATTTGTTTGAGTTGTACCTGATGTTGAAGATTGAGTCGATTAAAACGGACTCGTATTATAGTCAGGACAGTCGCAATGATTATGGCAAAATAAATAATATAGGCCAGTGCGGAATTCCACCAGGGGGTATAGACGATTATTTTTGTTCCACGAAAATCGGTGCTGGCTCGCCAGCCGCCGGACAGGCGCACATGGTGAAGATATCGGGGTACCAGTTGACCGGATAACATTCGTGCGTCGTATTCACCATCTTTCAAATGGATGGTACGTGTATTAAGACTATCGGCAATAATTTTTGACAGCGCCATACTCAATGTTTGCAGTGCCGTACGAAAACTTAAGCCGGAATTATTATCACTGCCGTTGGGACTGACATATAAATCTGCATAAACCTGTTCCAGTTTATGGGCTTTGTGTTGTAGTCGTATTTTATTCAACGGAAAGAGGTGAATTTCCTGAGGATAGCCAACGGTGAAAGTATCCAGGTTTACATTAAAAGACGGGCCGGTAAAAGCAAAAATATCACTGCCTATTTCTGCGGCACGGTTGAGATAAATATTACATAATTTACTCGTATTGAAATCGATCTCCGTACAGGTCTCAAAATATAGCCCTCCGCCACGTAAGGCGCTATTTTCAACAATCTTGTCATTAAGAAACTTGGGAATGGAATATTCAAAATATGCACCGCCTCCGTTAATCTCAGCAGTGTTATTGGTGATTTGATTATCGATCAGGCGGGTGTCGGAATCCAGACAGGAAATTCCACCGCCATTTGCAGCAGTATTTTGATGAATACGACATTGACTGATTTCAACTGAACTCCTCTCGGCGATAAAAATTCCGCCTCCTTCGGATTTAGCGTTATTTCTATAAATATTACAGTTTTTGATAAAAGGTGTGCAAGCCTCTGAAATACCAATTCCGCCCCCATATTCAGCGTGATTGTCGATAACGGTTATGTTACTTATCTGCCCTTTGCAGTTTTCGTTAAATTTTAAACCTCCCCCTAATTTGGCCTGGTTATTCTGTACTGTGCAACTGTCCATTATAATAGTGGAAGCATAAATGATATGAACTCCTCCACCGGAGTAAGCGGCATTTTTTTCTATTGTACAGTCTTTCAGTATACAGCTGGACTCGTATTCACAGTCGATTCCGCCGCCACCCCACCGGATTGCAGAATTCGATATGATTTTACATCTATTCAAAGTCGCTGCCGCGGCGAGCAGGGAGATAGCCCCTCCACTATGACCCTCCGATTTGTTCTCAAGAAATGTACAATCATTGAATAGAGGATTTGATCCCTGGATGCAAAAAACTGCGCCTCCGCAGTACCCGGCCTGGTTTTTCCTGAACAGGCAGTGTTCAAATCTGGGACTGGAAGATTTACAAAGAATAGCTCCACCAAATTCGTCCATGGGAATTCTGGGTGCAGGATCGTATTCTAAGACACCGGCCGTCTGTGTATCTGGGCTCGGGGAACTATAACTTTTCCCAAATTCGAAGATACAAAACCTGAAATAACTACCCTGCTCAGAATCAAAAAAACGAATACCATGCCATCCTGAATCTATATTTGCCGGAGTAAAAAGTATACTATCGGTGGCTGTACCATTGGCTTCAATAATACCATATACTTTTATACTGAAATGACCCTGGAAAATTATCCTGGTGCCGGCTTCAATGGTTAAGGTTTGATGATGCGGGATCTGAATATTCCCTTTAATTATATATGGAGAAGCAGTGCGGCTCCATATTCCGGACGCCACACCCGGCGGAATCAAGGTTTCGCCATAATTTGCAATCGAAAATATAATTACAAATAAGGCAGTTATCAATAAACGGTAATACATATAACTCTAATCCCGTCTACTATAAATAGACTTTATTTCTTGTGCCGATAACCTACGATTATACAGCCGGAAACTATCGATAGAACCTTTTTCCCGCTTGTATCTCCGGCATTTTCCAGTTTTTGAAATTAATAGAGAATGAATACTGGGAAGTTGCCATCTAACTTTATAGACAGCCAAAGAATCAATAATATTTCCATCGATATACATGCAGATCTGATTATCATTAAGTGTCATGAAATAGTGATGCCAGCCCTGAAGATTTCTTCTTCCTGATCTTAGAATAAGCCAGCAATGAGATCCCCTTACAGTAATCCACATCCCTGTTTGGTTACTCTCATCTGTGCTCAAACAAAATTGAAAACATTCAAAGCAGTCATATATAAAACTACTATTGCTTACATCAAGGGCGGTGGTATCAGCCCAGAATCCTGCGGAAAGTTCTTTAGTATTGGAGAAATCAAAATCAGCAGAAAAAGGAATACGTACAATGGCATTCAAATCATTTTGATAACAGGAAGGAAAATAGCAGGCCGATGATGGATTTCCAAAGCGATCTCTGCTAAAACTTACCCCTTCACTAAATCCATGATTTTTTCTGCCGCTGTAATCACGGGTATCGCCATTAAAAGGCATATAGACGATCAATCCGGAATCAATCTTGACCTGGGCTGATAGAATATCAAACATCGCTACTACAATCAGTAGTGAAGTCTTTTTCATATTGTATGATCTTATCTGGCAGTATGTCAGTCTGCGTCTGATTCTGTCAAAATTGGCAGAAGGAGAGATAGCGTAAATAAAATAACAAACAAAGATACAGCGGGCAATAATTTTGTTTCTGCGAGCCACCTTAAGGGTGCTGCGCACCCTTAAGGTGGCATGAAATCAATTCCTGAAAATATGTACTCAGGTTCTGCCTTTTTCCCGAATATATTTCTTGTAGTTGTGTGGAATCGAGACAGGTAAGTAATTTCCCCCGATCCATAATATAAATCGCATCACACCACTGTTCCACCAGTTCCAGAATATGTGATGAGAGAATAATGTTATAACCTTTATCGGCTAATTCTCTTAATAACTTCTTTACATTGATCAGGGCTATGCTATCCAGGCCGTTCAAGGCTTCATCAAGGATCAACACAGGTGGAAATCCCACTAAAGCCGCAGCCAGTGATAACTTTTGACGCATACCATGCGAATAACCTTCGACCATCTTGTGCTGTACCTCTTCCAACCCCAGTTGTTGAAGCAGATAGGCTAGGCGAGCTCTGTCGCTGTCTAACTTCCTGATGTCGGCAATCATCTGTAAATATTCCAGCCCGCTGAGGTAGGGAATCATTTCAATGTCTTCAGGAGCATAACCGAGCTGTTTTTTAATCGCCTGACGATTATCAGACAACAGCAGGCTGTCGTAAAATATTTGTCCGGAATAGTTAGAGATTAATCCAACCATTGCTTTTAATAATGAACTTTTGCCGGCGCCGTTGGGACCAATTAGACCATTAATAAATCCGTTTTTGAAGATACATGAAACATGGCTTACGGCCAATATCCTGGGAAATTGAACGGATACTTCTTTTATCTCGATCATCTTCGCCTCATTGACTGAATGCTTGATAACTTTTGTATGAAAAATATATTAACAGGAATATGGTTGTCACCGGGCCAATAAAATAAAAATTAATGGACATAACTAGGCAGAACAGAATCAGGAAATGATAGGCGTAACCGGCCAAACGTGGCTTGTCATAAAACATAGTTTTAAAAATGATGGTGGTAAGTAAAATAAAAATGGATACTAAAAACATGGATAAAGTGGATGCTGTCGCTGCAGGCCAGCCTTCCCCGTGCAACAGGAATATTAGCAATAGCAGGCAGGCGAGTATAATTATGTATATCAGTTCAGCTAAGAATTTTGGCAGGACGAATTGATAATACCGCAGCGGCATGGTCTTTAGAAAATATTTGGATTCGGGCAGAACATATTTTTCGTTGAATTGTGAACTGTAATGCCACCAGATTAAAACAATAACCAGCGAAGCCAGCAAAGTCCGGAAATTCTCAGTAGCATACTGCTGAATCAGCAATGTTCCCAGCAGGAAAAAAATTAAAGTCAGAACCTTTAGACGCAGATACTTGCTATTGCGGATCTGCAGCAGAATTTCTTTAATAAAAATCGGACGAATGGAGAGTGGGATATAAGGTGCCAGGGTAAAGTAGTTGATTCTTCCGGACGGTACCGGCTGCTTTTTATATGCGGGATGGAAACGGTCGAGAATTATATCCCACTTTTCCCAGTGAGTGGACCAATACCGGTAAACGAACAGGGTTAGAAAAATGAAAATCGCAATTTGAAAAAGGATATAATAAGGAGTGAGGTAGAGGATATAAAGGAACAGGTAATACAGAATAACAAGCCCCAGGTATAGAAACAGGACTTTATATATGGAAGATAAAATGGTTGATAAAAGATGTAAAAATAAAAAAGTGATCGACGGCAGCAGGAATAATAGTATGAGCAGATATAACAATGACAACAGGCCGAGAGAAATTGCGACAGCAGTCGCTACCGGTAAGATAATTATGAAATAAATTAATTCATATTTCCAGAAATGAACCAGAAGTAATGTTGCACTCTGCCCAGGACTAAATGGTAATAAACGCAATAATTGAATACTTTTCTGTTTAGGCACTAAATTGAAATAAATGAATGGGATACTTACTAAAATTGGCGACAGAACTGCCAGTTGAATAAAAACGCTCAAACTCAGGAGTGTGACATCTGGTAAGGTTAAGAAA
>CAYSHN010000148.1:0-7993 GCA_964430815.1 uncultured Calditrichota bacterium
ATTTATATAATCTAAATATCTTTTAATAGTATGATATGAATTACATTAATATCAGTGATTTAATATTAATTTTATTTAACAAATTACTGATCAGGGGATAATCAAAATTTCAAGGAAGCATTTGAACTGTTAGCAGGACCAGTAAGTTATCTAAACAATTAAGATCTCGACAAATAAAAAAGATTATTTTAGATGAAAATAGCCTTCACCGCCGATATCCATGGTAACTCCTGGGCCTTAAAATCTGTTCTGGCCGATATAAGAAAAAAAGGTATTACCGATATTTATGACCTGGGTGACAGTTTATACGGGCCGCTCGATACGCAAAGAACATTTGAATTGATCCGTATAAACAATATTATAAGTATCTGCGGTAATCAGGACAGGGATATAATTAATTTTTCCGATTGTGAATCCGTCAATCCAACTTTAAAATACACTTTGCAGGTTCTCGATCAGAAAGCGAAAGACTGGCTCAGTGAAATAAAAAATACCCGAACTATCTATAATAATATCTTTTTATGTCACGGTACACCGGAAAAAGACAATGAATATTTAATTGAACAACTGTACAGCGGACATGTAGGAATCAAAGATTTTGATACTATCTTTTCTTATATTAAAGGAATTAAAGAAGAAATAATTGTTTGTGGACATAGTCATTGTCCCAGACTGGTGGAACTGCACAATAAAATATTAATAAATCCGGGAAGTGTGGGTTTACCAGCTTACAGTGATGATCAGCCGATTCCGCATCGTATGGAAAATTTTTCACCAAGAGCCAGATACTGTATACTGGATTTGAACCGAAATTGTGAAGTGGAACAGATTGCTGTTTCTTATGATTATGAAACTGCAGCAAAGACAGCAGAAAAAAATAACCGCCCGGATTGGGCGAAATGGTTGCGAACAGGAATAGCTTGACAATATTATAGTCTATCTAAAGAAAGGATTAATACATTAAACTATTTACATCTTCTAAATATCATCACGGATGGTTATCCAAATATCAGCATCATTTTAGCAACAATAAATTTTTCCGATTGTTTTTCCTGGTAACAGGATTAGCCGCGCTGATCTGGGTGTTGATACGGGTCCTGCCCAAACCAAGCCGGGCTCAATATCCCTGTATGCAAGTAGCGGCACCTCTGGCTGGCGGCTTTTTGGCCTATCTCGCCGGTCTGGCAGTTACCCTGTTTTCCTTTAAAAAGGCCGGGCAATATCTGCGCAAATCCCGCTATATTCCTGCCTTGATTCTGCTACTAGCCGGTATAACCGCAGTGTTATTCACTACCCTCAATACAGGCAGTGAATCATATGCTTTCTCGGTCATGGGCGATTCTCTCTTTGTCCCGACTGAACCCGCGAATAGTCCAATGGGTACAGCCAAAGGTATATTCCCGGGCCGGGTAACCTGGATGTGGGATGCTACTGCTACCAGCTGTAATGGAACTTCAGGAACCTGGTGGGCTGATGCAAATACGAATCAAGCATTAGTTGATTCAATGCTGTCCAAATCTCTGCGCGCCTTGACTGGAAAATCCACTGACGCCGAAGCCTGGTATGCATTGTTTAAGTACTTCAACGAACAGCATGGTAAGGGCGCCGTCAGTTACCAGGCCGGCGAAAAGATTGCCATCAAGATTAATTTAAATCTGACTAATGGCACCGGCGATCCGAATAATACTTCGTTCCCTTCACCCCAGGCGGTATTAGCATTACTGCGACAACTAGTTCAGCAGGCTGGTGTAGCTGCTGCCGACATCACTTTTTACGACTCCAATCGCATCGTTCCGGATGCTATCTTAACCAGATGCAAAAACGAATTCCCCGCTGTGCATTTTATGGGCTGGAGTACCTTAACCAACCGGGAGAAATATGTGCGCGACACTACTTACGTTCACTGGTCGGAAGATCTTACTATGGAGATCAACGGCGGACATACAGCATATCTACCCACTGTGGTAACCCAGGCTTCTTACATCATCAGTTTGGCCAATTTCAAAGCCCACCGCTACATGGGTGTGACCTTCTGTTCTAAAAATCATTTTGGCACAATTAGCGCTAATGATCAGTACGGTTCTCCTTCTACAAATGCACCCCATGCCGCCGGATTGCATTATTATACTGCTGTTCATGATATCATCATCCAGGGCAGCCCGGAGTGGACTTTCATCGGCAGACCGATGGGTACCTACAATACACTGGTTGATCTGATGGGACATAAAGACATCGGACGGAAGACAGTGCTTTTTATGATCGATGCTCTATACGGTGTGGAATCTGAGCAGGCTTCAGTATCAACAGCCAGTAAATGGCAATCGACACCTTTTAATAACGATTGGACATCAAGTATATTCCTTTCACAGGATAATATCGCCATCGAATCGGTCGGACTCGATTTCTACCGCACCGAACAGGCGATCAATGATCATATGATTTATGTTTATGGTGCCGTGGATAATTACCTGCATGAAGGATCACAGGCTGGTGCTCCACCTTCCGGAACCACTTATGATCCCGAGGGAGATGGTGTTGCCCTGCAAAGTCTGGGAGTACACGAACACTGGAATAATTCCACGGATAAACAGTACACCCGTAATCTCCAGAACGGAGAAGGTATCAAACTGGTTCAAGTGCATAGTGTGCCAACTTCCATTCGGTCCGAAGATAGGATTGCTTCCGGTTTTATGCTGCACCAAAATTATCCCAATCCATTCAATCCGGTTACGACTATCAGTTATGAGATATTAGTACCAGGTTTTATTTCATTAAAAATTTATGATGATCTAGGCCGCGAAATTGTCACCCTGGTGAACGAAGTTAAACCAGTTGGTACACATCAAGTTCAATTTAATGCTCATGACCTGCCCAGTGGCGTCTATCTTTACAGATTAATGGCCGGTTCATTCAATGAATCGAAAAAAATGATTGTATTAAAATAAATTGTGTGTTATTTGTAGGGGGTGATTCATGAATCGCCCCTACTTATTTAAATCCAACCTTTCAGCTTATCCTGATGCAAAAAATCAAAGCTATCCTTTTCGATTTAGATGAAACCTTGATCTATGAGTGGAGGTCGGCGGAAGAATCCTTTTTTGAGACTATCAGACCTCTGGATACTGAAATCGACAAAAATGATTTTGTGCAGGTCATCAGAACAGTGGCGAAAAAACTCTGGTATGCTCTGCCCACCATTGAGTACTGCCGGCAGGTCGGTATTAGTTCCTGGGAAGCATTATGGGGAGAATTCAGTGGTGATGATCCTAATCTTAAACTGCTCTCGGCATTGATTGATGAATACCGGATACAAACCTGGCACCTGACTTTAAAAACGTTTCAAATACCGAGTTTAGATTTAGCAAAAGATTTAAGCAGTCGTTATATAGCGATCCGCGATACCAAGCATGTTCTATTTCCAGAGACTATGGAAACTCTAGAGACGCTGCACCCATATTATAAACTCGGTCTGATCACCAACGGGGCTCCGGATTTACAGTGGAGAAAAATACGCGGTGGCCAGTTAACGGATTATTTCGAATGCATAGTGATCTCGGGAGAGTATGATTATGGCAAACCGGACGAAAGACTTTTTAGGATTGCCGTAGACAAACTAAAGGTTCAGCCCGACCATGTCATGATGGTTGGCGATAGTTTAAAGAGCGACATAAAAGGTGCGGCTGCCGCTGGTTTAATAACTGTATGGGTAAACCGGGATAAAAAAGTGAATCCGGACGTTCCCTTCCATTATGAAATAGATAATTTGTTAAAACTTAATACTATTCTGAATCCAAAGATCTGATGGGCAAACATCAATAAAAAGAAAAACCCACTGTCATGAAACTTCAGCGGACCTTATCGTCTATTCTTATCTGAGCAAATCATCTAACGATTTTAAATCCGAAATACCCGTTCTTAGTGGCACCCCAGACTCTCAACCAGATCGGCAGTAACATCTCCATTCCGCGCGCTCCACTGATGTCACCCAGATCGATGATATCGGTCCAACCAAACTGTCGCAAGATCTTTTTGACTTCTTCCTTTGCCTGAGCATTGTTACCGGCAATAAACATGGTCGGATCACCGTTCGATTTTTTTGCGTTCACCATGACCTCACAATTTACAATATTTAAAGCCTTAACCACATTGGCACCAGGTAATGCCGCCTGTATTTCTTCACCCAGGGAATTAGTGTTTGTCCATTTAGGTACCAGCGAAGGAGGCATCCCTTTGGAAAAGTCTAACGGATTAGAAATCTCAATTATTGTTTTATTTCTGACCGTATCTGCTGCAAGCAGTTTTAATACGTCCAATGCAGCATCCCCTTTTAGACAATTAATAACAACGTCACCGAATTTAGCCGCGTCTGAAAAAGTACCCAGCTTTATCTTCCTATACTGCTGGTGCCATTCCGTGAAAGGTGGACCACCATACTGATTGCGTTCCACATTTGCCTGGGTTTTTGCTACATCGCGGGTACCGATGGTTATTGAGTACCCCAGTTCGTTAAGTTTAGCGGCGATGGTTTGAGCGACCACGCCGGTGCCGAGTATTCCTATATTCTTGGCCATAAATATTTTCCTTTCATGTTTTTTAGTTGATACCTTGTTCCAGAGTAATAACCGTAATTTCGGAACGGGCGCTTACACGGACCGGCGGTCCCCAGTAACCCGTTCCTTTGCTTACATAGATCCAGGTTCCGTTATAATGGTGCAATCCCGATATGTATGGTTGACCGATCGCGGCGGCAAAATTCCAGGGGAAAAACTGTCCACCATGTGTGTGCCCGCTGATGACCAGATCAAATCCCAGTTTATTGGCCTGATACAGCACATTCGGCTGGTGCGCCAATAGAATTCGTACTACCGCCACCGGAACATCACGGATAGAAGCCTTCAGATCGGTCTTATGTTGAGGCAAAAAATGCTCAGCTACGGGATCTGTTACTCCGGCCAGTACGAATGAACTGTTATTGTACCGGATCACCCTGTGTTCATTAATAAGTACATCAAATCCCAGGCGCTTTATCTCCTCGATCCATGGCATTACACCGGTAAAGTACTCATGGTTCCCTGTCACAAAATATTTTCCACAGGGAGCCTGTAACGTTCCGAATGGTGCAACATCACCCGAAAGATGCGGAACAGTGCCATCAGCCATATCGCCGGTAAAGGCAATGAGATCAGGGCTCAATTTCCGCACCTCGTCGACAATTGTTTCAATCCAGTTCTGTCTGACCGTGAGACCGGCGTGAATATCGGTAATCTGCACAATCCTGAATCCCTGCAAATCAGGGTCAAGTCCATTAACAGGTACTGTGATCCTGACAATCTGTGGCTTTCGTCGTGCTTCATAAATACCGTAGGTTGTCATTGCTGCCGATGCACCAAGGACAACCAGATTTGACATCCGCAGCAAAAATTCTCTTCGCGATGGATCCACCGGAGATTTTATCGAAGGTGCAGAAAAAAGATCATGAACTAAAATGTATCCTTTTCCCAGTCCTGACCATACCAGCCAGATAATATCACGGGCCAGCAATAGAGTAATGATAAAAGAAATAAATCCCAGTCCCACATAAGCAATCCAGGAGAACGGATCGGTCATTTTTTCGTAATAGCGCATCAGCGCTGTTGAGACTAGCGGAAGTATAAATAAAATAGCCAGACCTGTCCAGGCCAGTATATTCCATGACGATCCGAGTTTTGCCGGGGTGATTAGTCGCCAGCCTATATAAGCATAGCCGAGACTTAAAACCAAAAAAACAATTGTGAACCATATAATGTACATAACCGGATTAAAATTATGTTCTTGTTTGCCGCTCATTGAGTTCTTTTAGTCATCATTATCAATATTAACAATATTTAAGTTAATAAAACAAATGGAACAGCTATGATATTCCACAGTATATGTTATATTAATAAAGTCTTTGAGATCTTTGTGAGTCCTTTGTACGCGAAGCGTTCACGGTTAGTTTTAAGTGCAAAGGTATACGCAGAGTATAACCAGAATTAAAAATAATTAATTAAAAAACATACCCTGAATCAGAAATGAAATCGAAATATATATCTATTCTGATCGGTATGAAATTAATATAAGAACAGGAAATGATACATGAAAACTGCCGTGCTTAATATTTTTCGTATTGTCGGTTTTATCTTTACACTATTTGTTTGACGAAAAATACAGTCTCATGATTTCAATCGTTTTACTATATCACTTATCTTGATTATTCCAATTATATTGGTTTTTCCTGTAGTCTGGGCAGCAAGGAAAATAGTTGACCGGAAACCTTCCCTTGACCGTTTTGTCTGGACAACAAGTATTCTGCACATGATACTGATGATCTTTTTCGGTGCTTCGATCATCGCCTCGGCTAAACTTTTTTCAGTCTGGTCAGATAAACTCATACCGCTGCCGTCAGGAATTGGACTTATTTTGCTTTATATAACAGGATTTTTTATGGCTTTGACTGTACTAAACCTGGCTATCAGTGGACTCGGGGCGCCTTTTGCCATTTCCCTGAGCAAGCGTCTGGCTAATCGCTGGATGTATACTTTTACCAGAAATCCGATGGTGCTATGCACTTCAGCCGTACTGGTATCGGCGGGTTTCTATTTCCAATCGCTGGTTTATATAATTTGGGTGGTTTTACTGGTTGCGCCGGCCTTGATTTACTTTCGCAAAGTTTATGAAGAACGTGAATTGGAGTTCCGGTTCGGCTCAGCCTATTTGGCTTATAAAGATAAAACTTCCTTTCTATTACCAGGAAAGCAAAAAGACTGAATTAAAACAGTAAACTAACACAGGTAACACAAATGTCACATTACATTCACGGAACCAGTTCTGAAGAACAAAAGCGCCTGACCTTATTAAATACTATTCTGCTCAATCAGGCCTGTTTAAAAGAATTGTCATTGCGAGGCGGAGAAAAGATCATCGATGTGGGCAGCGGTCTGGGTCAATTCTCGCGGGACATGGCTAAAAAAGCCGGTACAGTTGTACTCGGCATAGAAAGAAGCAAGGAACAGATTAAGGAAGCGCTGCTGCAGGTCAGGAAATCAGCAGAAGACAAACTGATTGAGTTTCGCCAGGGTGATGCCCGGCAATTGCCGCTTCAGGTGCAGGAATGGGGTACATTCGATGTTGCTTTCACACGATTTTTGCTGGAACATGTACCCGATCCTTTAAATGTAGTAAAGCAGATGGTACTTGCCGTTAAAAAAGGGGGACGTATTGTTTTAGCTGACGATGATCATGAAATCCTGCGTGTGCATCCGGTTATTCCGGGACTAACTGCTTTATGGAAAGTCTACATGCGAACTTATATTAACAGCGGCAATGATCCTGTCATAGGGAAAAAACTCGTTACCCTGCTGCACCAGGCCGGCGCTGCACCAATCCGTAATAGTTGGATCTTTTTTGGTAGTTGTAACGGAAATGAGCACTTTAATATCTATGTCGATAATTTAATCGGTGTACTCGCCGGAGCCAGGGACCAGATTTTAAAGCAAAAATTATTTAAACCTGACAAATTTGACCGGATTATTTCTTCAATCACTAGCTGGCGTCATAAACCCGATGCTTCCTTGTGGTACGCTGTTTCCTGGGCGGAGGGATTGAAAAAAGACTTGATATATTAACCGAAAATTTTTCCTTAATTTATAGTTATTAATGTATATTATATCAAAAATTTACAATTTTTCTGCGATTACTATTATTCAGTCATGTCGGATCTTCAATGCCCATAGCGTGTAAAAAGGAAGGGATATGACGATGAAGATCAAGACGATTACGATCTATCCGCCACCAGGCTATCCAAACGAGCATGAGTACAAGCAGGATCCCGGACAAAGTTATCCGCAAATCTCTAAAAAGGCTGTATTGATAACCATACTTGCCCTCGCAGCTAATGATAATTACAACTCAAAGAGCACAGCTCAGGACAAACCAAAAGTTGAACAATCTGATAAATCTATAGATGATTCTTTAA
>CAYSHN010000149.1:0-7992 GCA_964430815.1 uncultured Calditrichota bacterium
TACCAGTTTAATAGAACAGCCGTATTGGCTGATCTGTAATTGTACCAGTAACTGTTCGAATTATTTTTTAGCCACTGATATAGCAATTCGATATTCAAGATCATTTCACCGACCATAAAATTTTTCTGTAAACTGATACTTAGATATTTATTATTGTCAACCCTGAATACACTGTCACTATAGACCACTTCATCGGTGTAAATACCCTGCGTGGTATAATTTTTGTTCCCGAAATCGTAACCAATTTTCAGAATAGACTGGAAGGGCAGAAGTTGGGTGAACTCCGAATGGAGGGATTGCAATTCATAACCGAGGGGATCGTCAAAAATTGCAGATTCATCGTTGTAATCATAGACGACACCAGCTACGGACCGGTTATAACCGCTCAGCGAAATCCAGCGCAGATATTGAACGGCCACCCCGGTTTTAGAAAACAGCGATTGAGCCAGGCGTATCCACAATTGCATCTGGGCCGAATAGGGTGTTTCTTCGCTGGTGTAAATTTGATATGATCCACTGGAGCCGCCGGTTCCGCCGCCGAATCCGCCACCATATCCTCCGTCCTTAATGGATAAAACAGGATAGAGTGACAATTGCGGAGTTTCGGTAGTAACCGAATACGGATAATATTTATAAGAAATTCCCGCCCCGCCGATTATGGTGGTACGGGTTGGAAAACTTTTGCGCAATTGCAGGTCGCCATGAGTAAAGTAATTATTTATCTCCTGCAGCTGCGGATAATAATTGTAGATGAAACTCGCTGAACCGGTTAGAGTTAATATTCTGAATTTGAACTGATAATCAACTGAAGCGCCTGCTGCGGTCTTGTTATATAAGTCATAATCCGTCCCATTGAAACTTTCATCCAGGGAAAGACTCCAGTTTATCTTTTCACCTGTCCCGAAAACTGAAATCTGATGCCAGTAAAAATTACGTTCCATAAATCCGTCAAATCTGGTAAAACTACCTTCATAACTCAATGAAACTTTGCTGAAATCGTACTGCAAACCCAGATCTAATGTAGAAATCCAGTTTGCTTCAGGCTCAACCAGGCGAAAGGGATTATCATCATAGGCATGGCTGATTCCGCTCTGGACCTGGATCTGGGCTATAATAGAATAATGAGGTAGATTGACAATAGTGAAGAGTAAAATCATCTTAAGCACTAAATGGTTTTTCATCTTAACACCTGTTCGCCATAATTATTGGTTGAAAGTTTTACCGGCCTTTACCCTTGCGTTGCTGTTTGCCTGTCCCGTCCTGTGGCTGGAGTCCTGATTTTTGACCCTTCTTTTGTCTTTTCTGCAATTTCTTTTCTTTTCCCTGCTTAACCAGGCGGTCATCGATACCGTCTCCATCGGCATCTACAAATTCATCCTCCTGACCCTGTTGTTGCAGAACTTTATAATCAGGATCCAATCCATTAGGTATGCCATCACCATCATGGTCAGGGGCATTGTCGTTGTAACCGTCACCATCTTTGTCCACAAAATTATGCTGCTCGCGATTGCGTTCCTGATTTTGTTGTTGTACCTGTTTCTCCGGAGTAATATCTTTTTTAGTCGAATCCTGGGCTGAAACTGAATCGGTAATCAACCAGCACCCGGCTATCATGCTGATATATCCTAAAATTTTAGATATCTTCACTTTTCAACTCCTCTTAAATAATTCCGAATAAATTTAATACAATCTTCATGCCAGAAATAATCTTTATTTTTAATTGATTGATATTATTGATCTTAGACGAATGATTGTTTTAGCTAGTTTTTATTAAATACGACCTGCCAGGCGAGAAGTTAGTCATTTTAGTCGAAAAAAAAAGACCTCTCTGTGGAGAGGTCTTTCCGGTTGGTAAAGGGTAAGAGTTGTTAGTTCTTACCACTCCGCTTGGTTGTCCCCTTAGGTCCTGTTCCATCACAATTTTTTTGTTTTGAGCCTGTGCCGCTTCCCTGTTGCGGACCGATGGCTTTTTTACCAGTGTTGGTCTGTTTCTGTGTACCTTTACCAAATTGATTCTTTTCTCCTGTACCATCCTGCGGGCGGGTGAAGTCAGGATCCTGGCCATTAGGAATACCGTCGCCATCCCAGTCTTGGGCATTATCATTAATTCCATCGCCATTTTCATCGATGAATCCGCCTTTGCCATTACCGGCGCGATTTTGGGCTCCGGTATAATCGGGATCCTGTCCATTGGGAATGCCATCACCATCAGCATCGGCGGCGTTATCATTATACCCGTCGCCATTCTTGTCTTCGAATTGTTTCTGGTGCTGAACTTCGTTCTGTTTGGTTTCTCCTTTAAGTTGACCCTGTCTCAACTGTTCCTGTTTTTCAGCACGCACCTTGGTGGTGTCCTGGCTGAAAAGATTGGTGGTTAAGAACATGAACAGTATCCCTGCCAGGGTGATGATACTCAGATTCAAGCGCTTCATGTGATTTCTCCTTTTTGTTTGGTTTATATTCTGAAATCATTTAGTCAATTACCATGCCAAAAAATATGAAAGGTAGATAAGTTGTTGAAAATTAGAAAATAAGAGGCCTATAGTAATCTGCGGATATTAAACATTCGCGACCTGACGGTCGAAAAGAGAGACAAGTTCGGCGATGATCATCCGCGTGGAGGGACTAGTTGATACTCAGTCAGGAGATTTTTTGAGGCCAAGAATATCCAGCCTGGAGCGCAGGTGCCGTTCACTGATACCCAGAATTCTGGCTGCGGCACTTTGGTTACCGTCACTGCGCTGCAATGCTTCCTGAATCATTTCTTTTTCGAATGCCTGCATCTTGGCTTCATACCCCTCTTCCAGATGCCAGGGGTCGACAATCGATTTTTCAAAATATTGAACCAGTGAAACAGGCAAATCCTGGAGGGTTAAATACTTATCCCGGCATAAAACCACGGCATGCTCGATCATATTCTCCAATTCACGGATGTTACCTGGAAAGTTATATTTCAGTAATCGATCGAGCGCTTCGCGGCTGATGCCGTCAATCTGTTTGTTATTCTCGTGCGCATATTTTTTTATGAAGTGATCGACCAGTATCGGAATATCTGTTTTACGCTGGTACAGTGGAGGTATCTGAATGGTTATCACGTTAATCCGGTAATATAGATCTTCACGGAATTTGCCATCCTTGATCAATTGCTCCAGATTACGGTGTGTGGCAGCCAGGATACGTACGTCAGTGATGACGGGTGCATTACTACCCAGCCGTTCGATCTGGCCGAATTGCAAGGCTCGTAGAAGTTTTACCTGTACGGACAACGGCATATCGCCTATTTCATCGATGAATAAAGTACCGGAGTTCGCCTGTTCGAAGCGGCCGATACGCTGCTGGGTAGCGCCGGTGTAGGCTCCTTTTTCGTGTCCGAACAGTTCACTCTCGATAAGGGTTTCAGTTAGAGCGGCCACATTGACTATGATGAACGGAGCATTGTTTCGCGGACTGGCAAAATGAATGGCCCGGGCGATCAGTTCCTTGCCGGTTCCGCTCTCCCCGCGGATCAATACGGTGGCTTTACTGGCTGCCACCCGGGCAGCGGTATTAAGTACTTCTTCCATCTCGCCGCTCTGTGATATGACCGCATCAAATTTAAACTTTGCCCGCAACTGCTCCTTCAGCAGTTGATTTTCAGCAATCAGTAATCTTTTTTCCTGGATCCGTTTCAGTAAATTTTCCAGTTCATTCAGATCCACCGGTTTAATCAGGTAATCGTAGGCACCGGCTTTCATACTCTCCACGGCGTCTTCGATGCTGGCATAGGCTGTCATAATGACAACATCGATTTCCGGATTGAGTTCTTTTATTTTTTTCAGCACAGTGATTCCGGTCCATTCCGGCATACGAAAATCGGAAATGATCAAGTCAATGGTATTGTTTTTAACAATCTCGTATCCGGCAGGTCCGGAAGCAGCAGTAAACACCATATAGCCGCGCCGCTCTAAAAAACTTCTGAATGACTGAATCTGGCTTTCCTCGTCATCTATGACCAGAATACTCAAAGTTTGCATAAAACTCCTGAATTTTAGATATCCGCTTGATCTTGTTGATGATTAGCTTTATTTATAAACGTTAACCGGAATTCGAATGATGAACGAGGTTCCCTGTCCTGGTTGACTTTCAACTGAGATAATCCCGTCATGTTCCAGAATTATGCGCTGAACAATGCTCAAACCTATGCCGGTACCCTTGGCCTTGGTAGTAAAATAAAGGTTGAAAATTTTAGATTTGATCGAATCGGGAATTTCCTGTCCATTGTTATGGACTGATATTTCAACTTTCTCGTGTTGAGTAGAATTCACAATAACCTGAATGACCCCCTTAGTCTCGATAGCCTCCAGAGCATTCTGAATCAGGTTCATGAATACCTGTTTCATCTGTTGGTGATCCCAGCGAACCATTCCGTCCCAGCGCAGATCTAACCGAAATTGTACATTCTGGGAATCCACCAGCGCTTGATACTGCAGTTTAAGTTGCTTCAAAAAATCGCTCAACAGGAATGGTGAAGGATTGATCAGTTCCGGCCGGCTGAATCTCAGGAATTTTTCGATACTATCATTGATACGCCTGACCTCCTTATATACTAATCCAGCCAGCTGATGATATTCCTGTCCCTGTTTTAATGGTTCAAAGTCTTTATCCAGTTGCTGTACTATTGTACCAATTGTATTAAGCGGATTGCGGATCTCATGAGCCACCCCAGAGGCCAGTTGCCCCATAGCACTTAATCGTTCTTTACGCTGAATCTGATCTTCTAGCCGTTTCTGTTCCGTCAGATCTCTCAGTACTAATATAGTCATCTCGCTGGTCTGTCGATCGGATAACCGGGTTTTCGATACCAGTAAATACCTGGATTGCTGGTTGATGATTCCGTTAATCTGCTGCATGGTCGACGGATCGTTTAATATTTGTTTAGCCAACATGTCCGGGATCAAAGCGTGGAGTGATAAACTCAGCACTTCGCGTTCAGTACTACCGCACAGAATTTCAGCTGCGCGATTGATGACTTTTATTCTATTTTCCCCGTCATAGACAATAATGGCATCACTGACTTTTTGGATGATGTTGCTGGAATAGGTTTCTATCTCCTCATATTGTTTATGCAGCAGATCATATCGCTGGCGTATTAGAATAAAAGTAAAGATGATGAATCCAACAATAACGAGTACAATGGTAATGATTATCAGGCGTCGATAAATGCGATCATTAATCACCTGTACCGGTTGCAGGGAAAGGCCAAGGCGAAACAGCCCGATGGTTTGATTCTGGTATGTGAAGGGCAGTACGGTTTCGAATACTTGTAAGGAATCCAGAGTAACAGTCCGGGTTAAAAACAACGAATCGATATAGGCTTTGTTCAGGAATGAGTCGTGCCGGATCGCTTCCAGATTTGTTACTGCTCCCGATGCGGCCAGAATGGAAGCGGTGTCCTGTAGTGCTATAAAAATAATACCCGGATTGTTTGCGATTTTGCGTAAAAGTATTCCAAAACCGGTTGTTTTACGCAGGTCTATTAATTCCTGAGCATCGACATTGAGGACGATAGCACTGCGATCCTCGGCGGCCAGGGCCACTATATACCGGTATCCGCCCTGAAATCTGGCGTGCCTCATGCCGATAATCAGAGTATCCTGATCACCATCAAAGATAGGGTAGAGCAAATCCTCAGGATCGATGTTTTCAGGCAAATCTGAAGGTTGATCGGGATGACTGCTATAAATATTTTCTCCATCCGGGTTGAAAATGTTGATCCGGAAAATTTTGTTTTGTTTCGCAATTTCATTAAGACGGATTTCGGTAATTTTTTTTTCCTGGTATAGTTTTTTAATCACAGCTGCATTGTTTAGCGATCGTTCACGGTAAGATTTTTCCATTTGGTCGTTAATCGCCAGTGCATTTTGAGAAGCGATAATCAGGGATTCCAGGAAGGAATGAGCCTGATCGCTCATCAGGGAAAGTAATTCAATTTTACTTTGTTGTAGTTCGATCAGGGCGCTGCTAATCATCAACGCTGCCAGAACGAGGAAGATCAATAGTAAAAATCTGGGTCGTACCAAGATCGGCTTTGGGGATGATGTCTTGTTAATATTTGAATTCATATGATCCAGATCCTGTGATCTTATCTTAGGATGAATGATCCGGATGATTTCTTAAGGTATCGTTCGGATTAAATTTACTGTTTGACAGCAGACATATCAAAATATAAATATATCTATATTTAAAGGTGCAGGTGATAATTTGTTGGTTTGGGAGATGATATCAGTTAATTTATCAGTGCGCAGGGAGAATTCTCTTGATAGGAATAGATGATCGTAATAAATAGTTTTTATTGTAAGAATATTTTACGCGTGTATGATTTAAAACGGGAAAGGCACTATGTCCGATAAAGAAGAGATTATATTTGGGCCAAACGTCTGGTTGATCGATGAAATGTACCGCCAATTTCTGGATAATCCGCAATCGGTATCGGAGAGTTGGCGGGATTTCTTTGGGGATTATAAACCTTCTCCGTTCAATCTGGAAGTAGCCCAGGCTACAGATAGAAAAGAGACCGCACCAGTCAAAGAAACTGCAGGTCAGGCAGATCTGGAGATGCACGTGGAACCGTTACGTGGTTTTGCTGCACGTATTGTCGAAAATATGGAGAGCAGTCTGACCGTTCCTACAGCCACTTCAACCCGGATCATGCCGGTAAAACTCCTGGAAGAAAACCGTACCATACTGAATCGTCATTTTGCCGAGACCAAAGGTGGTAAAGTTAGTTTTACCCATATTATCGCCTGGGCCATTTTAAAAGCCCTTCGGTACATGCCGGTGATGACCACCTCATTCATGGAAATTGATGGAGTTCCGCATAAAGTTCTTCAACGCCATATTAATTTTGGCCTGGCTGTGGATGTGGAGCGTAAAGACAAAAGCCGCTCGCTGCTGGTACCCAATATCAAACTGGCCGACACACTTGATTTCAATCTATTTTTTTCAGCCTATAATGAATTACTGCGCAAAGTAAAGACCAATACCATTGAGCCGGATGATTTTCTTGGTACAACGGTTTCGCTGACCAATCCTGGAATGATCGGTACTGTTCATTCGATACCACGTCTGATGGCCGGACAAAGTTGTATCTTAGCTACAGGTGCCATTGATTATCCCGCCGAGTATCAATCGGCCGATCCGCAGATGATTGCCAGACTTGGTATCAGCAAGGTGATGACTATGACCTGTACTTATGATCACCGCATTATTCAGGGTGCTGAGAGTGGCCTGTTTTTAGGTAAGATTCAGCAATTGTTAGCCGGAGCAGATAATTTTTATCAGGGAATTTTTTCCAGTTTAAAAGTACCCTACCAGCCGGTGCAATTACACCAGGATGTTAATCCGTTTTTCGAACCTAATACCGACAGCACAATGATGTTTGAGAAGCAGGCGCGTGTTTTGCAAATGATTAACATGTTCCGGGTGCGGGGACATCTGGTAGCCGATTTAAATCCTCTGGCTAGCGTGGTTAAAACCCACCCTGAACTGGAACCGGAACGATATGGTTTAAGCATCTGGGATTATGACCGGGAATTCAATTCTTTAGGATTGGCCGGCAGGAACCTGCTGACTCTGCGCGAGATAATTAATATACTGCGTGAAGCCTATTGCCGGACGATCGGGATTGAATACATGCACATCCAGGATCCCGACCAGAAAGACTGGATACAGGGCAGAATCGAAGGCATTAATCGCAGTAAATGGCTAAACAATGAAGATAAGCAACAAATTCTTTTCATGTTGAACGCAGCCGAGGCTTTCGAAAATTTTCTGCATACAAAATATGTCGGGCATAAACGGTTCAGTCTGGAAGGGGCTGAAACACTTATTCCCATGTTAGATCATTTGCTGAACCGGGCTGGTGACCAAAATATACAGGAAGTTGTCATCGGCATGTCGCATCGTGGCCGGCTTAATGTTTTGGCCAACATTTTAAAGAAAAGTTATAAGAAA
>CAYSHN010000150.1:0-5034 GCA_964430815.1 uncultured Calditrichota bacterium
AGGATAGCCATCAAACTGGCCTGAGGTGCCGGGTATTTTTCACCACCCAGTCCGATACCACCCTGATTTATATCTCCCTGGTGTAAAATTAGCAGGGGAAAAAACATTACTGCAGATGCCACTAGTACTCCTATCAGGTTTCCGGTTTGCATTTTCCATGGTGTACCACCCAGGATATGTCCCACTTTCAGATCCTGCAGCATTTCTCCGGCAACCGCAGCTGACACACAAATTACCGCCGCTACACCAAGCACTGCTGCTACACCGGGCAATCCGGTGACACCCAAAGTTACCATCAGTATAGCAGCTATAATTAGAGTGGAGATGGTTAATCCGGAAATTGGATTATTGCTGGATCCGATTAAACCGACCAGATATCCGGAAACAGCGGCAAAAAAGAAACCGGCGATGATCATAACTATAGTGGCGGCCAAAGCGCCAACCATCACGCCCGCGAAGTAATAATAAATGAAAAAGGTATCGATGGAAGCCAGACCAATGCCAATAAAAACCCATTTAAAATTCATATCTTTTTGTGTACGCACTTCTTGTTTGCTGGTTCCGCTGGCCGCGGCACGGACATCTTTAAAGGCCCTACCCAATCCGGTTGATAAACTTTTACGCATGCGGAATAAGGTATAGGCAGCACTCATCAACATACCGCCAATGGCAATAGGTCGGACAATATTTAGCCAGACATTGACTGCCATATCGATCCAATCATCACTGGCCATCTCACCGCTAACCAGTTGTGGTCCAAGAAAGTAAAGTAACAGAGGTACGAACAGACCCCAGGCCAGTAAACCGCCAGTGAAGTTTAAAGCGGCTAATTGCGGCCCAATGATATATCCAACCCCCATGTAAGCCGGGCTGACGCCTGGTGTGCTGATCAATGCACCACCACCTGCCTGAGTGGAGGCGGAACCAATACTAAGTGATTTTTTACCAAAGGGAATGAAGGCCTCTCCTTTACTGGCAAAAACCTTTAACTCTTTAAGAATTTGAGTTAAAGCACCCAAGCCCATAGCTCCAAATAGAAATTTGGCACCACTGCCACTGGATTGACCTGCTTTGTGGATTTCTGCGGCAGCCACAGATTCAGGAAAAGGAAGTTCGGTGTCTTCCACCATCACTCTGCGCAGGATTGTGACGAACAGGATTCCGATTACTGCACCAACGAACATGATTGCCGTGGCCTGCAAGTAATGCGATACCGACCAGAAGTCACCTTCCCAAACTTTTTCACCAGCAACTTCGGCAATGATAAAAGCGGGAATAGTAAAAATAGCCCCGGCGGCAACTGATTCTCCGATCGAGCCCACCGTTCTGGCGATATTTTCTTCCAGAATATTTCCGCGCATTAACCTTAAAACCGCCATGCCGATCACCGCAGCAGGGTAGGTTGCAGCAATTGTCATCCCTGCTTTAAGGCCCAGGTAGGCATTCGCAGCCCCCAGGATGACTGTCATGAATAACCCAAGTATCAAAGCTTTGGCCGTAAATTCTTTTAAATTTGTGTCTGCGGGTACATACGATTTAAAGCCATTTTTATTCATATGAACTCCTAGCTATATGATTTTGATAGGCCAATATGAATTCATTCTAAAAGAAAAGAAAAACTAATTTTTCGCCTAATAAAAGTCAAGCCTTAATTCTGCATTCTTTCTTCGGTTTTCAAAAAGAATCATATTTAAGCCGGATTTTGTTGGTTTTTAGTTAAAATGGTTAAATTTTATGTTTTTAAAGGCCGGAATAGGGTCTAAATAGATTTGCAATAAACATGAATATTTATTAAGTTTAAACCTGTTTTTATTTATTTAAAACTGCATGAGATTTCGCCTGGGCATAGAATATGAAGGTACGGAGTACTGTGGATGGCAGTTTCAGATAGGACAACGTACTATCCAGGGTGAAATTGAACGGGCCCTACTGATTGCTCTGAAAGAAAAAATTACTGTGATCGGTGCAGGCAGAACCGATAGTGGGGTGCATGCGCGGGGACAGGTTGCTCATTTTGATACCGTACAGGAATTTGAATGCGGGATAATCGAAAGATCACTCAATGGCATTTTACCCCGCGATATAAGGATTTCGGAAGTTACACCGGCAGATAACACTTTTCATGCCCGTTACAGTGCCCGGCAAAGAGAGTATTGTTATTACATAACACGAAAACCAAGTGCACTACTGCGTAGATTCAGTTGGTTTATTCCATTTCCGCTTGAAGTACAGCAAATGCACGCTGGTGCACATGAATTAATAGGAAGTAAGAATTTTAAAAGTTTTAGCCGCACGGATACAGATGTTAAAAATTTTAATTGTGCTGTTAGTCAGGCCGACTGGTTGGAACAAAACGACCTGTTATTATTTACAATCAAAGCCGATCGTTTTTTATACGGCATGGTAAGGGCTTTGGTCGGCACTCTGGTTGATATCGGTAAAGGCAAGCGTGAATATTCAGATTTACAGAAAATATTGATCGCTGAAAATCGGCAGATGGCAGGTCAGGCTGCTCCGGCCAGAGGTTTAATCCTGGAAAAAATATATTATTAGAATAAAAAGATAGTATAAGGAGTCTAAAAATGAAATTTTTTATAGATACAGCTAATCTGGATGAAATTCGTCAGGCTGCCTCTATTGGCATTCTGGATGGTGTGACTACCAATCCCACCTTGCTTTCCAGAGAAAAAGGTGATCCGGAAGAAATTCTGCGCAAGATTTGTGAACTGGTAAATGGCCCGATCAGTGCTGAGGTTATTTCGCTCGATGCCGAAGGTATGCTACGCGAGGGTAGAAAATTAGCGAAGTTGCATAAGAATATTGTGGTCAAAATCCCAATGTGCGCCGAAGGTTTAAAAGCAGTGAAAATACTAACTGCAGAAAAAATCCGCGTCAATGTGACCCTGGTTTTTTCACCCATACAGGCGTTGCTGGCTGCCAGAGCCGGTGCGGCATTTGTCAGTCCCTTCGTAGGCCGCCTGGATGATATCGGTTCAGCCGGAATGGAAATTATCTCGCAGATTGCACAGATCTTTGGGAACTATGATATTAAAACAGAAATTATTGTAGCCAGCATCCGTAATCCTGTACACGTATTGGATGCAGCGCTGTTAGGTGCTGACATTGCCACGATTCCCTTTAAAGTGATTGAACAATTGACCAAGCATCCCCTGACCGACAAGGGTATAGAAAATTTTTTAAAAGACTGGGAAAAAGTAAAGAATCGTTAAGCACGATAAAGTATAGGAAGATTAATAATGCGTACTTTAATCAAAGCCATACTATTAATCGTTATCGGATTTTGTGCCGGAGTAATATTTTTTTCACTGTTTAAACCTCATGATTCCTCACAACTGTCCCTGGTCGATTCTCTATTGGCCAGCAAAGCAGTGGCAGCTGGCCAAAACCTGGATGATGCCAACCAGCAAATTGCCACATCCAGGATGACTAGCATCACTCAGGCTGTGGATAAAGTCAGTCCGGCCGTGATTAGCGTGAATGTGCTGCAATTGCGACAGATTGTGCAACGTAGCCCATTCTCTTCACGGGATCCCTTCTTAAGAGAGTTTTTTCCTGAACTTTTTAAGGATAGAAGATACCAACAGGAAATTCAGGAAATTGGTTCTGGTTTTATTATTTCTCCGGATGGATATGTTCTGACCAACCATCATGTGGTACAGGATGCCAATCAAATCGTAATAACGATGCCCGGTGGCAAGAAAGCGGATGCCCAAATTGTTGGCACTGATCAGACCACCGATATAGCTTTATTAAAAATCGATTTGGAAAATTTGCCTTATGTTCGTTTTGGGAATTCGGATCAGGTTATTCTGGGTGAATGGGCTATTGCTATCGGCAATCCTTTTGGTCTGTTTGAGATCAACAACCGCAATACAGTTACAGTCGGTGTAATTAGCGCTGTAGACCGTGATTTTGGTGAAATGGAAGGTCGAATTTATCAGGACATGATCCAAACCGATGCCTCCATCAATCGGGGTAATAGCGGAGGACCGCTGTGCAATGCCTTGGGGGAAGTGATAGGTATGAATACTTTTATTTATACCGGTAGCCAATACAGTGAAGGATCGGTTGGAATAGGTTTTGCTATTCCGATTAACCGGATTTCTCGTCTCCTCGATGATTTAAAAAAATATCATAAAATAGATCGTGACTTCTGGGTTGGTATAAAAATTCAGAATATTGATAATCTGATCGCTAAAAAAATGGGTTTCAACAGTACCGATGGCGTGCTGGTCCATTATATTGACCGGGGTAGCCCGGCGGAAAAAGCGGGTATGCGCTTGGGTGATATTATAACCGAGATCAATGGTGTCAAAATAACCAGTGATAAAGACGTTTTCGAGATTATTTATGGCACCGATTTGCGTGTCGGAGATCAACTCCCCTTCACAGTCTGGCGGGATGGCGAGCAAGTTAAATTAAATCTAGTACTGGTAAGTTTGAAGAATAATTAAGATGATTGACCGTTATACCTTACCTGAAATAGGCCGGATCTGGAGTGATGAAAACCGGTTTACTCTCTGGCTAAAAATTGAATTACTGGCCTGCGAAGTGCACCAGCAACTCGGCCTAATTCCTGAATCTGCATTAGCACAGATCAAAAAACGGGCCCGTTTTGATGTTAGCAGAATACTGGAGATTGAAGAAGAAGTCAAGCATGATGTCATTGCCTTTTTGACTAATGTCGCAGAATATGTCGGTGAAGAATCCCGCTACGTACATTATGGTCTGACCTCCTCCGATGTTCTGGATACTGCCCTGGCCGTGCAAATGGTTGAGGCAGGGGAGTTGATCCGAAAATCACTGCAAACGCTTATAGTGGTGGTCAGAAGGCGGGCTATCGAAACCAAACAAGTAGTCATGATTGGTCGGTCCCATGGGGTACATGCTGAACCGATCACGCTTGGCTTTAAATTTGCGATCTGGTATGATGAATTAAACCGCCAACTGCTACGCCTGGAACAGGCCATCGAAACTATCCGGGTTGGTAAGATCTCTGGTGCTGTCGGGACC
>CAYSHN010000150.1:5044-7952 GCA_964430815.1 uncultured Calditrichota bacterium
ATTGATCCTCGGGTGCAGGAATATGTTTGTGAAAAACTAGGTTTAAAATCCGCAAATATTTCAACCCAGATAATACAACGTGATCGTCACGCCCATTTTATGACCACCCTGGCCTTGATTGGTTGCAGTCTGGAAAAATTTACCGTGGAAATACGGCATCTGCAACGGACCGAGGTACTGGAAGCGGCTGAATACTTTGCCAAGCAGCAAAAAGGTTCATCGGCCATGCCCCATAAACGCAATCCGATTATTTCTGAGAGAATCAGCGGGCTTGCCCGTCTGTTGCGTGGTAATGCACTGGCAGCTATGGAAAATGTGGCGTTGTGGCATGAACGGGATATTTCACATTCCTCTGTGGAGCGGATCATTTTACCCGATTCCACCATCATCCTTTACTATATGCTGCAAAAAACTGTAAACCTGATTGATACATTGGAAATCTATCCGGATAAGATGCTGGAAAATCTGAATCTGACTAAAGGTCTGATTTTTTCTCAGGCCGCGTTGCTGGCATTGACCAGAAAAGGGGTCAGCCGTGAAACTGGATATCGGCTGGTTCAGCGTAATGCCATGCGGGTATGGACAGAGAAGATAGCATTCAAAACCGCATTAACGCAGGATGATGAGGTCAGGCAATATCTCAATCAGAAAGAAATTGAGCAAATTTTTGGAATGGAAAATAGATGGGAGAAAATAGATTATATTTTTAAGAAAGTCGGTTTAGAACCGTAGTGTTAAGGAGGAATATGGCCAGCAAAAAAATTCTCTGGGATAATGGAATTAAAAAAGTGTATGAAACAAACAATGAAGATCAGCTTCTGTTAGAATTCACAGATAATTTTATCACTGCCGATGGTGAGAAAAGAGGTAAGATTAAGGGTAAAAGCCGGTACAACACCAATCTGTCTTCACGCTTGTATGAGTACCTGGAGAGTTATCATGTGATGACCTATTTTATTTCCAAAGAAAGTGAAGATGAACTACTTATAAAAAAATCTGAAATATTACCGGTTGAAGTTGTAATTACCAATATCGCCAGCGGTAGTATCTGCCGCCGATTCGGCCTGGAGGATGCAACGGAATTTGAAGCTCCTATGATCGAATATTATTATGATAATGACAAAATAAAAAATCCCTTGATAAATGATTCGCACCTGCTGGCACTGAAACTGGCCTCGGCTGAAGAGGTACGATCTATTGTCCGAATTCTGCCTAAATTAAATGCATTATTAAAATCCTTTTTTGAACGCCGGAAATTGAAACTGGTCGAATTGCGCTGCAAATTTGGCAGACATAAAGGGCATATGGTATTGGCCAGTGATTTGACCCCGGAATTTTTTAAAGTGTGGGATTCCGAGACCAATGATAAGTATGATGTGGAAAGATTCGCATCCAATTTGCCTAAAGTCGAAGAGATATATCAAACCATTCAAAATCGGGCTATGGGTGAGGTCGAATAAGCAATGTTCGCAGCGGATGGAAATCGGATTATCATAACAGGGATAGCAGTATTTCTTTTTTTCGTTGTGCTTGTTTACCTGTTCCCATTTCTGATATTTAAAATATTGACCATATTAGCTGGAATTATCGTTCTTTTTAATTTTTATTTCTTACGGGATCCTGAACGGCAAATCTCCGTGGGTGAAAATTTGGTCCTGTCTCCTGCTGATGGCACTGTATTAAAAATCGAGCAGATCTATGAGCCATACTATTTTCGTGAAACGGTCACTTGTGTTAGTATATTCATGTCAGTGCTGAGTGTCCACGTCAACCGGATTCCTATATCTGGTACCGTAGATTTTCTTAAATATATTAAAGGCAAATTCCGGGTGGCTTATGTTGATAAAGCATCCGAAGAAAATGAACAGAGTATAATCGGTATCCGTAGTCCCGGGCAGCAAGTTTTATTTAAGCAAATTGCGGGAATTGTGGCCAGACGGATAGTTTTTCATTTGCAGACAGGTCAACGGGTCCGGGCTGGTGACCGGTTTGGATTAATCCGTTATGGCTCCAGAGTAGATATATTTTTCACTCAACAGGTGCAGGTTAAAGTCAAACCCGGTGATAAGGTATTTGGTGGTGTATCGATAATTGGAGAGTTTAATTTAGTATGAAAATATCGCGTGCGGTTATCCCCGGACTGGTAACAGTGGGCAATCTGTTCATGGGTTTTTATTCGGTGATCTGTTCTTTTACAGGCCGGATTAATCTGGCCTGCTGGTGTATTATCATTGCAGCAGTTTTTGATACCCTTGATGGTATAGTGGCCCGTCTGACCAAAACATCAAGCCGTTTTGGTGTTGAATATGATTCTTTGGCGGACGTAGTATCGTTTGGTTTTGCTCCTTCTATTTTAATCTATTTCCTTTTTTCAAAAAACATGGGTTTCCTGGTTGTATTGTTCTGTTTTTTACCCTTATTAGCAGGGAGTATACGTTTGGCCCGCTTTAATATTCAGCAAAGCGGATTTGATAAAGAGTATTTTGTTGGATTGCCAATACCAAGTACTGCCCTCGCTATCTCAAGTTTTATTTTATTTTCAGTGCATTTTTATGATCTGCCGTTACGGTATCCAACTGCGATGCTCATATTGGTTGTCACTGTTTCAATATTGATGGTTAGTACTATTCGCTATGAGTTGATGCCTAATCTGATTAACAACATTGTGTTTAAACAAAAACTGCAATTACCAATTAAACTGGTGCTGCTTATTGTAGTGATACTGTTTCCACAACAGGTGCTCTTCCCCTTAATGATCATTTATATCCTATCCGGAATGCTAAGGTGGATTTTTCACCTGATTTTCTATCCAAATAAAGGAGAATCATCTCTTGAAAGCAAAAGTTAAAGTCGTCTTAAAGCAGGGTATACTGGATCCTCAAGGTAAGGCGGTTTTACATGCTATACG
>CAYSHN010000151.1:0-7949 GCA_964430815.1 uncultured Calditrichota bacterium
GCGGAAGCAGCCCGTGAATATAAAGTAGTTACCCAGATGGGTAATCAGGGACATGCCAGTGAAGGTGCCCGCTTGATCAATGAATGGATCTGGAATGGTGCTATTGGTAATGTATATGAAGCCCACAGCTGGACCAACCGTCCGATCTGGCCGCAAAATATTCCACGACCCGATACGCTCCCATCACTCCCACCAACTCTGGATTGGAATTTGTGGATTGGCCCGGCACCCTGGAGACCTTATCACCCTGCCTATGCTCCGTTTGCCTGGCGGGGCTGGTGGGATTTTGGTACGGGTGCCATCGGTGACATGGGGGCCCACATTATGGATCAGCCATTCTGGGCCTTGAAATTGGATGCTCCCGATACGGTTCAAGCAAGTTCTACCGAGTTCAATGCCGAAACATATCCAATTGCCTCTGAAGTTACCTTCACTTTTCCGGCCCGGGGAAATATGGAACCGGTCAAATTGGTTTGGCATGATGGTGGACTTATGCCGCCCAGACCGGAAGAATTGGAAAATGACAGGATGATGGGTAGCCATGAGGGAGGTTCCTTATTTATTGGTGACCGGGGAAAACTTATTTGCAGTACTTATGCTGAAAATCCACGTTTGATTCCCGAATCAAAAATGAAGGAATATAAATTTCCGGAAAAAACTATCCCCAGATCACCCGGAATCCGTGAAGAGTGGATTGCGGCCTGTAAGGGTGGTTCACCAACCACTTCAAATTTCGATTATGCCAGTAAACTTACCGAAACGATGTTGCTGGGTAATCTGGCCATCCGCCTGAAAGAAAGAAATACAATCCTTAAATGGGACTCAGCCAATCTGCGGGTTATCAACCTGGATGAAGCCAACGATTTTATTCATACTAAATACCGGCAGGGCTGGGAATTATAAGGAAATAAAACATGCCTGAGACGATTCGCGTGGTGGTAATCGGTGTAGGGCAAATGGGTAGTGCGCATGCGCGGGCTTATCATCAGATCCCGGGATTTGAACTGGCCGGTCTGGTGGATACCAACGTAGAACGATGTGCACAATTATCTGGCGAACTCGGTGGTATTAACCGGTTTTCATCATTGCCTGATGCACTGACTGCTGTTAAGCCGCAAGCCGTAGCAGTTTGTACATATCCGGATACACATAAACAGTTCATCCTGCAAAGTTTACAGGCTAATGCCCATGTGTTTACGGAAAAACCGCTGGCAGTTACGGTAAAAGATGCCCAGAGGATATTAAAAACAGCAAAACAAACACGTAAAAAAGTTGTGGTCGGTTATATACTTCGTCATAATCCGTCATGGATTCGCTTCATCGAGCTGGCCCGGAAATTAGGTAAACCTCTGGTGATGCGTATGAATCTGAATCAACAGAGTACGGGTCAGGCCTGGCAGATCCATAAAAATTTGATGCGCTCCATGTCACCAATTGTCGATTGCGGTGTACACTATGTCGATGTGATGTGTCAGATGACCCGCAGCGCACCGGTTCAGGTTCAGGCCATTGGCGCCAGATTGAGTACAGAAATTCAGACGAACATGTATAATTATGGAAATCTGCAGGTTCGTTTTGCGGATGGGTCGATAGGATGGTATGAGGCTGGATGGGGACCGATGATGAGTGAGACCGCCCATTTTGTTAAAGATATAATCGGTCCCGGGGGCAGTGTCAGCATTATTGAACCGGGAACGGCTAAAAGTACAGATTCTGAGAATATCAAAACTCATACTCAAACCGATCGCTTGCTAGTCCATTATTCCGGATTGGATGATCAGGGCAATTTCCTGCAAGCCGACGAAGTTGTTGATACCAGCGATGAACCGGATCATCAGGAACTTTGTAACCGTGAACAACGCTATTTTCTTAAAACGATTCAGGAAGATCTTGATTTGACTGAACACTGGCAAGATGCCATCAATAGTTTACGTATTGTCCTTGCTGCTGATCGATCGGTGCAAACCGGCAGAACAATAAAATTGTAAAACAGATATGTATGTGCTGGATTATAGACATTTAGAATCCAAACAGAGTAGGGAAGGAGAACAGGATGAAACCTAAGATTTATACTCAACTCAGTGTGATGATGTTTTTGGAGTTCTTTATATGGGGAGCTTGGTTTGTTACGCTGGGAACTTATCTAGGATCGATCAAATTTACCGGTACTCAGGTTGGGTATACATATTTGATGAATAATATAGCCGCCATTATTTCTCCTTTTTTCGTCGGAATGATTGCGGACCGGTTTTTTGCCTCACAGAAAGTCATGGCTGTTTTACATCTTCTGGGCGGAATTGTTATATTTTTTGCTTCCGACCTGGTGACTGTAGGTGGCTTAATTCTTGGTTTACTTTTGTATAATGTATTGTATATGCCTACCATTGCCCTGGCCAATGCCGTCTCATTTCATCAAATGGAAAATCCGGATGCCCAGTTTCCACGCGTACGTGTCTGGGGTACCATTGGTTGGATCGTAGCAGGTTTGAGTATCACCCTGATTCTGGGGAGATACTATGAGCATGTTGAGGCAACCGCTATTCCCCTGAAGATGGCTGCCGTTGGTTCGGTATTGCTGGGTATTTATGCGTTTTTCCTGCCGGATACACCACCCAAAAATGTGGGCAAAGATATTACCGTTGGCGATATTCTAGGTGTTAAAGCGCTTAAATTGTTGAAGGAAAAGAATTTTCTAATTTTTGTGATATCATCACTTCTGATCTGTATTCCCCTGGCTTTTTATTACAATTTTACTAATATGTTTCTGAATGAATTGGGCATGACCGGAACAGCTGCCAAACAATCGATGGGCCAAATGTCGGAGGTGCTGTTTATGATCCTGATGCCCTGGTTCTTTGTGCGTTTAGGAGTTAAAAAGATGCTGCTGGTCGGTATGCTCTCCTGGGTATTACGTTACATTCTGTTTGCATATGGTGATGTGGGCAGCCTGGTCTGGTTACTGTATCTTGGTATCCTGTTGCACGGTTTATGCTATGACTTCTTTTTTGTCACCGGGATGATTTATGTAGATAAAAAAGCCGGTACAGAAATACGCGCCCAGGCACAGGGTTTTATTTCCTTAGTTACCTATGGAATAGGTATCGGACTGGGATCGGTAATCTCCGGGCAGATTGTCGATTGGTTTACTGTGGATGGAGTCAGGCAGTGGCAAACCATCTGGTGGATACCGTCGATCTTTGCAGCAGCGGTATCACTATTGTTTGTACTGCTGTTTAAAGATGAGAAAAAAGCCTGATTCCTTTCAGGCTGAAAATTGACAGATGTGCTGCATGGAATTTATTTTCTGTGAAAACACGATTCCAAAACCTTAAAAACAAACCAGATTCTCTCTTTTAGGGTTGTCGTAACATAGAAGGTTTACGATGAATCGCCGTCATTTTTTAAAATCAGCTGCTCTGACTACAGGCATATTCACTTTTGTCCCGCGGCATGTACTGGGGGGTGTTGGTTATACAGCTCCCAGTGATGAACTGACCAAAGCTGTTATTGGTACGGGCGAAATGGGTTGCTGGCATGTTAGCCATCAAAATGCACGCTTGCTGGCGGTCTGCGATGTGGATCGTGAGCATCTGCGACATGCCCTGGAAATTGCCGGGCCGGGTGTACAAAGTTATCAAGATTTCAGAGAGGTCCTGGCCCGTAAAGATATCGACCTGATCCATATCGCCACACCGCCGCACTGGCACGCCCTGATCGCTAATGCTGCTGCGCTCGCTGGAAAAGATATCTGGTGCGAAAAACCAATGACCCGCACCATTGCTGAAGGTCAAAAATTAGTTGATACGGTTCAGCGAACAGGGGTGATTTTCAGGATTAATACCTGGTTCCGTTTTCAGGATGAGTTTTATGAGTTGGGCAGTACCATTGCACCGATTAAAAAGATTGTTCAAAATGACCTGTTAGGCTGGCCACTGAAAGTTACAATTGGCAATGTGACTGGATTTGATTGGAAATCATTCTGGCAAGGGCAAACCAGTCTGGAACCGGAATGGATTCCAGAGTGCCTGGATTATGATATGTGGCTTGGTCCCGCCCCCTATAAACCATATAACAAACATCGTGTCCATGTTTCCTTCCGTGGTTACTGGGATTATGATGGTGGGGGACTGGGGGATATGGGCCAACATTACCTGGATCCGATACAATATATCCTCGATAAGGACAATACCAGTCCGGTGGAAATTGAAGCCGAGGCAACCCAGGCCCATCCGGATGCCGTGGGTACTTTTCGCCGGATCTGGATGCGCTATGCTGATGGTTGTGATATTGTTCTGGATAATGAAACACAGAACGAGAAAATACCTTTCCTGGAAGGGCCCCTGGGGAAATTATATAAAGGATTGGATTCTACCATCCCTGATCTGAAAAATAAACTCCGGCAACTGCCTGAACCGGAACCACAACGCATCGATTTTAATGAATCTATCCGTACGCGAAGAAAGTTTGCATTAAATGAACAAAACGCACACCGTTCAGCTACCCTGGTTAACCTGGCTAAGATTGCTGTGCAGACAGGAAGGAAATTATATTTTGATCCGGTGGCCCAGCGATTTATCAATGATGAAGGAGCTAACCGGCTGGTGAAACAGCCCATGCGTGCACCGTGGCATATGTAAGTTAATCCCGATTGTCTGGTGAATTATAAAACCTGTTTAGTATTGCAGTCGGAGGAAATCTTAAAATATAATGATATGGATTTTAGATCCCGATAGCATCCGTCACAGATCAACATAAGATGTATATACACTTAGAAAGGAAAAAAATGAGAGTAAAAATTTTGGTGTTATTAGCAGCCATAATCGTATTCATTTCTCATACCATAGCCCAGATCCCCTTTAAAAAATACGACATAAAATCGGGTATCGTAACCTATGATTTGGTTATGAAAGTGGGAACCATGGAGATGAAGCACAAAATGATCGTCTATTTTGATGATTATGGAATGAAGGAGTGTAAAGAGACTTACACAGGCGATAAATTAGATCAAAGTTATTTCAGTGACGGGAAAGATTTATATCTAACAAAACCCAATCAAAAAAAAGCCTTCAAACAAGGTTCAGCCTCCCGTGGAACCGAATTGCGGGTGGAATGGTCGGAGTTCGGCACGGAAAAAGATCGCCAGTCCGGTAAGTTCAAAAAATTACCCACTATGACTGTTGCTGGCAAGAATTGTGAGGTGTTTGAATACAATGATGGAAAGGGAGGTATAACCAAGTATGGTGGCTGGAATAAAGTTTTATTATTTCTGGATACGCAGATGCAGGGTACCCAAACCATTCAGCGTGCAGTAAAGGTTGAAGAGAATGTAAATGTTTCCGCTGATAAGTTTAAAGTACCTGCAGGATATACTTTACAGTAATGTATTCAGGTCGTGCTTGCTGGCAATAATTGAATGGTTCAATAATTATCTAAATAATGTTATGCAGAATACAAATTTTAGATTATTTTTTAAAATGACATTGTTACACTCCAGAATACTTTTTGTTAGTTTGCTGATTCTACTGATTGGCTGCTCCAGATATAACGTGAAATCCCAGACTGATAATAATCCATCACTGCAGGAATTGTTGCATCATGTTCCGGCCAATACGGCGACCCAAAACTACCTGATTAATAACGCATTGTTAGCACAGGGTAGCTCCGGCGTTTTCAATCTCTGCTTAATGCTGAATGAAACCGATGAACAGATTAAAACCGCAGCGGAATATGCCCTCTCCTCTTTATCTTTTCAGGTCACCCGCAGTAATGCTTTTAAGGAACGGCAAGAATTCCTGCAGGGGGTTTACCTGGCTCTGCAAGCGGATCAACTTCGCACAAGCCGGCCTCTGTTAATAAGTTTATTAAAAATTGCCGGGGATGAATCCTCATTAAAAACACTGGCCCAATACCTGTCAGATGAAACGTTAAGTGTGCTGGTTATACCTACTATACTGAATATTGGCACACCTTCGGCGGCAGGTAAAGAATTATTTTCCGCTTTACCCGGGATATCCGGAAGTGACAGAATAGCGATCATCCAGGCACTGGGTCAATTGGAATTTTTACCGGCAGCTACCAGGATATTTGAATTTATCAGCGATCCGGATACAGTTATAAGGTTCGCTACTATTTCTGCTCTGGCCAATATGGGATATGCACCACTACGTCCGGTCTTGCTTAAAACCATAGCTGAATATGGTGCGCCATTCAGAGAGCAGTTAGTCTTAAATTACCTGCAGTTCATCAAACAGCTAAATGATAAAACCCGGGCGGTACAATATTGCCGGGAAATAATTACCAATTCATCAGATTACTATTCTGCGCATAATCGTTTGACTACTTTGAATATTTTAGTTGATATTCTGGGCGGAACGTCTGCTTTGCCTGATGTTTTAAATTTCATGCAAAATTGTTCTGTTAAAGATCAACTGACCATCCTGTCCTTCCTGGAAAAGATGGATACCGGGACGGTAATCAAAACGGTATCCGCACTAAAAAATAAACCGTCGTCATCATGGCAGGCTGGATTTATTACCATGCTTGGTACAAAAAATGACATGACTGCTGTACCATTTATCCATACGACACTGCAAGATACCACAGCTATTGTCCGGGCTGCTGCTGTAAAAACCATGCTGCAGTTAATACCAAAAGATGCCGTCTCATATTTGATACCGGTAATGCAACATGAAAGTGATTCATTGGTGCTGACGGCCCTGCATGATGGTTTAAGCACTATTCCCAATCAGGATTTGATCTCGGCCTTAGTTGAACATTATCCTGAAATGAGTTTAGGCGGAAAGGGGTTGGTGCTTAACATCCTGGGTGAACGGCAGGTTGCGACTCAGACTGATTTTGTAATCGGCGAATTATCTGCCGAGCAGGCTACACTGCGTATAACTGCCATGCAGAATCTGCCGGAGTTGGCTAATGCTAGTGATCTGCCGGTATTGCTCAGCCAGTTGCAGAAAACATCTGCTGCTGAGCAGGAGATATTATTTAAATCAATTCTGACGCTGATCAACCGCCATCAGGATGAACCGCTTACACATAAGGCAATCATGGAATTTGCAGAACATAAAAATGCTTCCAGCCGTGAATTTTTATTCCGTATGCTTAAACAGCTCGGTGATGATCAATCTCTGCAGATCTTACAATCGGAAATAAAATCCAGCCAACCGGAAATGAAAGAGCTGGCCTGGCGCACACTCTGTGATTGGCCGCGGCTTAATGCCTTGGATGATCTCTTGAACCTGGTGGTTGGCAAAGAAGATCTGACTTACCGGATACTGGCTACCCGGGCCTGTCTACGTTTACTGCAGGAAAATGATTCAGGTAAAGAAATTGAATTTCAGAATTATAAGACCTTACTTGAGTCTGCGCCACGGTTAGAAGATAAAAAGATGGTTTTAGCCGCCATGGCTGATCTGAAATCAGAAAGATCACTCTACTACCTGACTTCATTGATCAATGATTCCGATCTTAGTTCTGAAGCGACGATGACCATCATGAATATGGTCCAATCTCCTTCCGACAGCACCGCAGAATTAAAAGGGACAGAAATCGCCCGGGCTTTTATAAAAAGACAATTAAAGCCGGGAACAGCTGCAGAAAAATCTTCTTTTCAAGCAGATGACTCATTGTCTAATCAACCTCCTGATGGATTTATCGCCCTGTTCAATGGTTACGATTTAACCGGCTGGCAGGGCCTGGTCGCTGATCCACCCCGGCGGGCCGGGATGACTCCTGCAGAATTACGGGTAGCACAACAACAGGCTGATCAGAATATGCGTCAACACTGGAAAGTAATAGATGGGATATTGTGTTTCGATGGTCAGGGAGAAAATTTATGTACGGTAACTAATTATAAGAATTTTGAATTAAAGCTAGATTGGAAGATTGAGAAGAAAGGTGACAGCGGAATCTACCTGCGTGGATCACCCCAGGTC
>CAYSHN010000152.1:0-7942 GCA_964430815.1 uncultured Calditrichota bacterium
AAATAATCCTATTTTATTGTTATAAAATGACAGGTAAGCATCATAGTTCGTTGATATTGCAGGCTTTAACAACGGATTTCCGGATACACTTGTTAAACCAGGAGTAAAGAGAGTATTCGGAAGAATAGCCTGGTAATCGGGGCGCGAAATTGCCTGAGAATAACCCAGCCTAAGATCACCCCATTCTGTAAACTTATAGCGAACCTGTGCATTCGGGAAGAAGTTATCATCATTCCGATCAACAGTATTTAAAGTATCCAACAAATTTCCATTACCGTCGACCGGATGAGTCGTATAGAAATTTGTTGCCTTATAATCCATATTATAGTGTTCAAACCGTCCACCGGCAATTACGGACAATTTGGGACCAATATTAAAAGTACCCATCAGGTACCCTGCAGAATAAATTTCCGATCCGTCAAAATCGTATCGTACTGATCCTTCTTCATGAACTGATGACGGTCCCCAGCCTTCTCGCGCTAATGTAAAAAAATCATCAAGTTTGTCTATATCAAAAGCATAATTGAACGGATAGGTTTCATCCAGAAAATATTCACCTCTGTCATAATCATTGTTCTGGATATCTGTGAAAAGAAGTCGATTAGTATTACTAAGGGTTTTGCCGGGAATAAAATTTTTGACACCTTCGAAAAAGTTCTCATCTCCTACTCTTCTATACCATCTATCCAGATCATTCTTACGTGTCGTGCGTAATAATTTAGCACCTGTCTTAAAAGTAGCAGAAAAATCCCTCGAAAATGAAACCGGTACAGTAAGATCAAGTTGGGCATTATAAATGTGCTGCTTAAATGCCTCCTCACGAATTACCGTCCAGTCCGATAATCTAGCACTTTTGTAGTCGTCAGGATTATAGTAAAGATCCAATACGTCATCGTGTGACAAAGTACGTCTTGTTTCAGTATAACTGATTTCATTGCCTTGAGCATCAACTCCCCAAATAGAATCAGGGCTGGGATTTGAAAAATTTGTATTATCTGCGGCATCACCATACCTTATATCCGTTTTTTTATCACTGAATGAATGGGATATGGTTAATTCTGCTTTTATATCTCCGAAATTATATACCGTTTGCAGTGCATTTGCAATTAATGTTCTTTCGAAGTTATCCCTGTTTAATGAATATATAATTCTATTATTGGCAAAATCCAATTGGGTATTGTGTGAAGCATTATCATCTCTTCCTTTGGATATAGTATTTTGCAGCATTATATTGCCTTGTGGAAGCGTGTAATCCATTATCAGGGTTCCACCGTATACTGAATTCACATTCTGTTGATCGTTAAATGAAAAAGTGTTCATTTGATAGGGAGCCTGACCATAGGGTCTCTCTTCATAAGCTGCATAAGCAGCCGTAGTTCGATCATCACCGCTATCAAGACGATCTGCATTTCCCTGAACAAAAACACCCAGTTTATCATCAAAAAATCTGTTACTCACACTTGCCCAGAACCTGTAATCTCCATACGTCCTCTCCTGGTGATTAGAGCCACCTTGCGTAAGCACATCAAAATGAAATCCAGAAGGCGCATCACGCAATTTTAAATTAACAACCCCGCCAATGGCATTTGCATCCAAATCAGGAGTAAGAACTTTAACAACTTCTATACCGTCTAACATATTGGACGATATGAAACCCAAATTGGTAGCCCGCGTGTTTACGTCTGTTGAAGGGAGCTGGATACCATTTATCAGGACAAGATTCTGTTTTGCCTGAATACCTCTTATAACTACCTGGTCACCGTTCATTAGCGAAACTCCGGGTAAGCGGCTTAATGCTCGTGCTGCGCTTAAATCCGGTAATTCCTGGATCCTATCTGCAGATACTATATTTTTAATGGTGTTCGCAGCCAATTGTTCGTTTATTGCTTTTAACTGTCCTTCAGCCTGAGCAGTAACCACTATGGTTTCACCTTCCAGGCTTTGATAATCCAACGTAATATCTTGTTCCAGATCTTGGCCTTCCCCAATGGATATATCCAATACCGCTTCACGATATCCGATATATGTGACTAGCAACTGGTGCTCACCGGGGGGCACCTGTTTGATGATATACTTCCCTTTCAAATCCGTTGCAGAACCCATACTTGTACCTTGAAGTTGAACGTTTGCACCCGGTAAGGCTTCCTGAGTCTTGCTGTCAAGTACATATCCTTCTATTGAACCGTTTACCTGGGCACGTGAAGAAGAAATTAGTATTGAAAGAAGGAGGAATGATAAAACAGCGAATTTTGATAAGTATTTCATATTCAAAACTCCTTGTCCAATATAATTGGCTCTAAGTTTTTAAGAACAAGGTTAAATTGATTACCTTATTCAAAGAAAAATGACAAATTCCTATTATTTTATGATTTAATGTAAAGCCAGGTATTTATATTAAAAAACTAATTGAACTAATTATTATTCGCCTGAATTAGTTCAATTTTTAAAAATAATTTCAAAAAGTCAAGGCTTTTTTTTAAAACTATATTTGTGACATTCCTTTTTATACTGAATACGTATATATAGATTAAGATAAAAACCTTGTTCTTCCAGGAAACGATTCTAGCTACTAAACGTTTCAAGAATAGTTGTAAAAATATACAAGTTCCAATATCTAAAACAACTGCCAATGAAGATCAGGTAATTTTTATAAAGTTAAGAATCCCTGACTCTTACCTCCATGGATAGTAAATTGAATTAATTCAGATTCATAAAAATACCGCTTAAAATATTTCCATCATGATCACAGATTTAACTTGTATATCTAAACTCAGATTATTCTTTTCTTTTTTAAATCATTCGAACGGATTATCTTAAACTGCCTTTTTAAATTGCTTAGTTATATAAACGATTCTTTCACGATTGTGTATTAATTCCGCCAGACATATATCCAGATATTCTTTGCCCATATGATCTGAAAATTCTAATTGCTTTAAATGATTCATAAATCTCTGAGACCAGTACTTTGACTCATCAGGAATCTGTTTGCCGTAGAAGTATATATGCCCTTTAATTTTGTTCTTGAGTCTGGTCTGATCCTTGGTTAAGGCATAGCTCAGACGACAAAATGACCGAAGTTGTTGGCCTGCCTGACGTGGGTCTCCCGCCAGGGAGACCAGTGGTCGGTACCCATGAAAAACAAGTGTTTAGAAAGAGCATTTAATTTGCTTTTTAAGTTCTATGTTATTTTTTATATTGCTTAAAATTCTTAAGAGATTTTAGTATTTTTCTTCGGAGTTAATTTTAATGCCTCGACAATGATGTATATTTAAGTAGATCGAAAATTAAGACTTTCTCTAAGCATATCACAGCCAGAGGAAGTTGAATATATTGGTAACTGAAGAAAGTGTCTCTTAATTTAAAACGAATTTAGTCCGAGCTATTTGGCGTTAGACAGGGAGATTTTGAAGACATACAATTTTGCATGAAGTGAAATCAAATTATCATCACCCTTATAGATTACGATGTATCCTTATGGAGGATTTGTATTTAAAACTTCATTATAATTACAGTTCTTGAATTTGTCGATATGACCTAGACTACAATTTAAAGTATGTGATAGAAAACTGAGGGAGAAGGTTGGAATGATCAAAAAGCTGTTCATGGTTGTTTTACTGGTTTGTATTTTGATAAATATGGGGCGGTCTCAAACTTATCAGAAAACATATTTAGGCATAAAATCAACAATCCACTCCCTTGAAATAGAAATTCAGTTCTACAACCAATTTACAGTTAGAATACTTAAATCGCCTGAAGGCAAAATTTTTCATAAAAAAAGCCTTTCAGTGATTGAGGAGCCGAAAAACACCGGTTTCGAGATAGGCCAGGATGGCGATGAACTCTTCCTGAAAAGTAGAAATGTTAAAGTGCACCTGAACCTAAAAAATGCTAAAATCTCTTTTTCCACTCTGGATGGCAGTATATTGTTAAAAGAGAAAGATGGCGGCGCAGTATTTACCGATTTCAACGATGCCGATGTAAAAACCACCAGTGTCCGGCAGTCATTCGTTCTGGATACAGATGAAGCCATTTATGGTCTGGGCCAGCAGCAGCAGGGCAAAATGGTACAGCGTAACCTGAAAATGAATATGGTACAGGGAAATACGGATGATTATATTCCTTTTATCCTGTCGGTAAAAGGATACGGATTGTTCTGGGATAATTATTCGCCGACACTCTTTGATGACAATCCTGAAAGCACCTCATTTAAATCAGATGTAGGTGATTGTGTTGATTATTATTTTATGTATGGCGGCAACGCCGATGGCGTGATTGCCTGTATGCGCGACCTCACGGGCCAGGTGCCGATGTTCCCCTTATGGACTTACGGTTACTGGCAAAGCAAAGAGCGTTATAGAAGTCAGGATGAATTGTTAGGCGTAGTCAAAAAATACCGTGAACTGGGTGTGCCCTTAGATGGCATCATTCAGGACTGGCAATACTGGGGTAACAATTACCTGTGGAATGCCATGGAATTCCTTAATCCGGAATTTTACGATCCGCAAAAGATGGTTGATGACGTGCACAACCTGCATGCGCATATGATTATTTCGATCTGGAATTCGTTTGGCCCCCAGACCAAGCAATATAAAGAGTTGGATAAAATCGGCGCGTTGTTAGATTTTATAACCTGGCCGGAATCGGGGTCTGAAAAATGGCCGCCAAATCCCGATTACCCGTCAGGTGTAAGGGTTTACGATCCGTACAATCCTGAAGCCCGCGATATTTACTGGAAGTATCTGAACAAAGGATTATTCTCGCTTGGACTGGACGGATGGTGGCTGGATTCGTCGGAACCGGACCATCTGCAATTCAAACCATCCGATTTCGACAATAAAACCTATCTCGGTTCATTACGGAAAGTACGAAATGCTTTCCCCTTAATGACTGTGGGCGGCTTATATCAACACCAGCGTTCCGTTACTTCAGACAAGCGGGTGTTTATCCTTACCCGTTCGGCATTTGCCGGACAGCAGCGCTGCGGGGCCAATACCTGGTCGGGCGATGTAGTAGCATCCTGGAAGACATTGAGAAACCAGATTTCGGCTGGGTTAAATTTCTCGCTGTGCGGTATTCCTTACTGGAACAGCGATATAGGTGGTTTTTTTCTATGGGAATACCCGCACAAGCTTGAAGATGCGGATTACCGGGAACTTTATACGCGCTGGATCCAGTTTGGTGTTTTCTGCCCAATGATGCGTTCACACGGTACGGATGCCCCGCGTGAAATTTATCAATTTGGTAGAAAGGGTGATAAAGTTTATGACGCAATCGAAAAATCTATCAACCTGCGATACCGTTTATTACCATATATTTATGCAACATCCTGGGATGTGACGGCCAATCAATCGTCAATGCTGCGTGCCCTTATGATGGACTTTGCAGACGATAAGCAGGCTCTGGATATTAATGATCAGTATATGTTTGGAAAATCGCTGTTGGTTTGCCCGGTAACCAAACCAATGTATTCAAAGAAGCATATTCAGGGCAAAGAAACAACCAATGTTGAAGATTTCAGCAAGGTCAAAGATGAAGAAGTATATCTGCCAAAAGGAACTGATTGGTATGATTTTTGGACCGGTGAAAAAATAAACGGTGGCCGGAATGTAATCAAACAAGCGCCCATCGACGTCATTCCGTTATACATAAAAGCTGGTTCCATACTGCCCGTAGGCCCTGAGGTGCAATATGCTACAGAAAAAGAATGGGATAATTTGGAAATACGAGTTTATCCCGGGGCTGATGGTAAATTTGTTTTATATGAGGATGAATTTGACAATTACAACTATGAAAAGGGAAATTATTCAACCATAACTTTTACCTGGGATGATGCAAAACAAGAATTGAGTATCGGTGACCGACAAGGATCTTACCCTGGAATGCTCAGTGAGCGTAAATTCAATATTGTAAAAGTTTCAATAAACAATGGTGTTGGAATTAAAATTGTTGACCACTCTAATCAAACCGTATTGTATGATGGAAACAAAACGGTAATAAGTATAAAATAATATATTAAAAAAAGTCAGTTCATTTATTTAAACAACAGGAGGAAAAATGAACACCCTGAGGCATCAATTACTGATATTGTTTGTATTTGGTATGATTCTATTTACTTCGGTAAATGGCCAGGAAAAATCTAACCGGATTGTGGTTAATGTTGATTTAGGTAAAGAGACGATCAGCAAATTTATCTATGGTCATTTTGCCGAACATCTGGGACGCTGCATCTATGGCGGAATTTATGTTGGGGAGGATTCCAATATTCCAAATACCCGCGGTATCAGAAATGATGTTGTCACGGCACTCAAAGAAATTGCTCCCAGCGTTGTGCGCTGGCCCGGCGGATGCTTTGCCGATACCTATCACTGGAAAGACGGCATAGGTCCTCAAGATCAGCGACCTGCAATAGTTAATACTCATTGGGGCGGGGTGACCGAGGATAACAGTTTTGGCACGCATGAGTTTCTGGATTTTTGTCAACTGATCGGAGCGGAACCTTACATTTGCGCCAATGTGGGCAGCGGTACGGTCCAGGAAGCTTCGGAATGGGTTGAGTATGTGAATTCCGATGCCAAAAGCCCGATGACGGCATTGCGCAAGAAAAACGGAAGAGAAAAACCGTGGAATGTTAAATACTGGGCAGTCGGCAACGAAAGCTGGGGATGCGGTGGAAATATGACTCCGCATTATTATGCCGACTTGTATAAAAGATTTTCCACATTTATGGGCACGGGTCGTCCATACCGTGTAGCCAGCGGAGGAACTGATCCGGATTTTGATTGGACGGAAACTGTTTTAAAAAAGACGCAAAAATACCCTAATTTAATTCAGGGCTATTCATTTCACTATTATACTTTTTGTCATGGCTGGAATGATAAATCTTCCGCGACTCAATTCAATGAAAACGACTGGTTCTACACCATGAAAAATACCTTGCTGATGGAAGAACGTCTGCAAAGACACCTGGACATAATGGATGAATACGATCCTGAAAATAGAATCGGATTAATTGCCGATGAATGGGGTAATTGGTTCACTGTCGAACCGGGAACGAATCCGGGCTTTTTATATCAACAGAATACCGTACGTGATGCCGTAACAGCGGCTCTTTATCTGAATATTTTTAACAACCATGCCCGCCGGGTCAAAATGGCAAACATAGCCCAGTTTGTAAATGTTCTGCAGGCTATGATCCTGACCAAAGATGATCAGATTGTAAAAACGCCGACTTTCTATGTCTTTAAAATGTATAAAGTACATCATGATGCCACGCTTTTACCGATCAATGTAACCTGTGAAGATTATTCATATAACGGTATGACATTGCCGAGCATAAGCGCATCTGCCTCGAAAGATAAGAATGAAACAATTCATGTATCGCTCTGTAATGTTGATATGCACAAAAATAGAAGTGTTGAGATTGATTTGAGAGGTTCGGATAAATTATCAATTTCCAGTGGTGAGATAATTACAGCTCCCAAAGAAAATGATTATAATGACTTTGGACAACCAGAGAAAGTTAATATTCAGAAATTCTCGTTATTTAGTGTACAGAACAATATTCTAAAAGTTGATCTACCGGCAAAGTCTGTGGTTACAATTGAATTAAAGAAATAACCACTATCAGGCTTTTTTAATCAGAGAAATCAGATAATAGATATTGGATTTCTATTTTTTCTGAATAAATACCTGCAGGAATCACGGTATCACGAAGATTAATAACAACAAATACACAAAATAAAGAGCGAATTTAAAATAGAAAAAATATTTTCAGCTGCTGATCCTTCCGACATGTTTCTTCGGTAGGGACAACATCAGGGCGCAGATTCCGGAAAAAACAATAGCCGGTTCTGTAACTGCTGCCTATATGGGGAGAAAATCCTGAAGGCAGGATCATTAAGGGCTGGATGAATTTCATCATTTGTAGTTATATTGAAAACTT
>CAYSHN010000153.1:0-7935 GCA_964430815.1 uncultured Calditrichota bacterium
TGACCACGGGCAGTATCTGGATTACCAGTAGATTAAATAAGATGCAGAGTGAATTAAGGGGATTTATAGTTTTGTTGGTATTATTGACTATCTACTTGCTGATAATTCTAATGATCCTGACCGGTTTAAAATTTGCCTCTACTCATATGTTTCACACCACCGGAATGAAGTTATTTATTTTAGCCGGTACGGCCTGCTGCGGATTTTTGGTCGGGGCTCAATTCCCGCTGGCTAATAAAATTTATCTCGGCGATGATACACGGATCGGTCAAACCGGCGGTTTATTGTACAGTGCCGATCTGGTTGGTGCCTGGTTGGGTGGCCTGATCGTCACCGTTTTACTTATACCGATTTTTGGACTGATTAATACAGTTCTGGTTTTCCTGATTTTAAACCTGATTTCTCTTTGTTTTTTAGTTTTCACCGCCCGCAGATAAAGTGATTGATTTACGACACCAGCGTGATTTTTACCTCCACACAGCGAGTATCACAGCCATGACAATAAATCCATAGAGATGATAGCCCGCGTTGATCAGAAATAGTTTCAAAGGACGGTTTTCAAAACTGTAATTCATAGCCATGGTGGTGACCACATAACAGAACCAGCTCCAAAATCCGCTATGCAATCCGCCGGCAAAATCACTCACCTGCATATATGCTTCCACACGGGCCAGACCGTAACTGATAAACAGCGCAGCAATGAAAGCGGTCAGGTAAGATTTCCAGACCCCTTTTTTTTCGGACGTTATTTTATCAACATCCAAACCCACCGCAGTCATCCATGGCTTACCGAGAAAGACCGATGAGTACCATAACGCACCCCCGGCATAATAAATGATGGCAGCTACCACAACCGCCAGATAATTGATTTCTACGTGCATGATACCTCCTGTGCTTGAATTCTAATAAGTATGGAAAGGAAAGATCTGTATTACTTTTTAAATAAAACCATATAAATCTGAATATTATTTTGATTGAAAAAGAGTAAAACTTACCGACCACTATTTTTAGATTATATTAAAATAATAAGTCTGCAGGTATTTTCACAATGATTTTTAAGGATTTCTGGCAGTAATATTTTTTTTAATAAATTAATATATCTAAATTTTAGATATTAAATGACAATGGTAATGCTCAAACGACAAATTCCAAATCTCAAACAATCTCAAACCTCAAATATGTTTGGAATTTGGGATTTGGATTTTGGGATTTAGATTTTTCCCAACTGGGCTTTAAAATACTTCGGCTGTGCTCAGTACACGTTTCGCATTTTAATAGAAGATGTCTAGTACAGATAAATCCATTAAAAATACAATTTACAATTTAAAGTGTTCCATCTATGATGGGCTTTTCGCTCAGATTTACGGTAATCTGACCGGCACTATTTTTCTGCCGGCGTATGCCCTGGTCCTGGGTGCCCAGCCCATCCATATCGGTATTCTGGCAGCACTCCCCTTCTTGGGTACTCTGGCCCAGCTGCCGGGTTCGCTGATCGTTGAAAAATTCCATAGCCGGAAAAAACTGGCCATTGGTTTTGTCCTGATAGCCAGAGGAGTATGGATAATTCTGGTCATTGAGAGCATTAAAGTTGCGATGGATTATGGCAGCTATACCCTCTCCCTGCTCATCGTGATTACCGCCTGTAGTCAGATCTTTGGTTCGCTCTCGGGAGTGGCCTGGCTTTCCTGGATGGCCGCCCTGGTACCTGAAGAAATTCGCGGTCGTTATTTTGGTTTACGTAATAGCGTTCTGGGTATCGCTACAATAACTCTGACTATAGTCGGCGGTTATTTTTTAGACTGGTACCGTAATCATTTCCCGGCCTCCCCGGCCACCCGCTCTTTTGAAATCCTGTTCATTACTGCAATTATTTCAGGCATGATCAGCATATATTTCCTGCACCGGCAGGGGGATATCCAGCAAGTTACCCGGACTTCTTCCCCCGACCCATTGAAATTAATTACTGAACCATTGCAGCAGGAAAATTTCCGCAGGTTTATTCGCTTTGCATTATTATGGGCCTTGGCGGTTAATTTCAGTTCTCCTTTCTTTATCATTTATATGCTGGTTGATCTGAAATTCAGTTATACGTTAATAAGTATATATACCATGTTATCGGCACTGGCTGATTTTATTGGCATGGGGGTTTGGGGGCATTTTTCCGACCGTTTTGGTAATCGCGCTATCATAATCGTGACCGCACTCGTAGTTGCCATACAACCGGGTCTGTGGATATTCAGTAACACTTCTAAGTTCTCAGTCTACCTTTTTATACCCCTGCTGCATATGACCGGTTCATTTTTTTTCGCAGCTTACAATCTATGCGCTGTTAATTTGGTTTTCCGCATGGCTCCCAAAGAAAAAAATTCAGCATTCTTTGCCTTCTGGTCTATTGCTAGTGCCAATGGTGCGGCGGCAGGAGTGGGAGCCATAATGGGCGGAATACTTTCTCAATATTCGACTGTTTTGTTGCCCTATTTTCCCGGGATATTTGATTCCGGATTTAAAATAATCTTTTTTGTTTCGTTCCTGCTGCGCAGCAGTGCTTTATTGCTGATTCGGGGAATTCGCGAAGAGGTGGGTATGCCCGTCCGGCAATTCGTAGAGGTCTTGCGTAGCATTAAATTATGGACTACCACTGTGGGTAGTCATCCAATCATGCAATTTTTTTTACCCGCCAGCGATTCATCAGCATCCACCCCATACTGGCCCCTGTGGCGTACCGATAAAACAAACACTAAAAAGAACACCTAGCCAGTATCCCGCTATCAGATTTTCAAAAATAATAAGTTGGATTTTTATCAATTATTTTATACAATATATATAGTTATTTATTTTGGGATAAAATAAAGGAAGAAATATGTTCATCATTCAATTTCTGGCTAAACTGGTTAAAATCCTGCGTTCTGCTGCGACGCCTGCTCAAATTGCTGGTGGGTTGATGCTGGGTATGGTGCTCGGACTGACTCCTTTGCTGACTGTGCATAATCTGATTGTAGTTATTCTGATCATTATTTTAAATGTTAATATTGCAATGGCGATTTTCAGTTTTGGCATTTTTAGTGGAATTGCTTATATCTTTGACCCCCTGTTCCATAACCTGGGTTACTATCTGCTGGTGAAAGTTCCCAGTTTGCAGGGAATGTGGACATCACTTTACAACATCCCAGTAGTAGCTTTAAGCCGCTATAATAACACCGTGGTGATGGGCAGCCTGGTCACGGCACTGGTATTAATGATACCGCTATACTTCCTGACCAAGAGCGGGGTCATTCAATACCGTGAAAAAATTGACAGCCGGGTGCAAAAATTGAAAATTATGAAGGTTATTAAAAGTTCTTCCATCTATAATTTTTATCAAAAATTAAAATCGTTAGGAGAATAAATGTTTCGCTGGAAAGGAATAATTTTTATAGCAGTTGTAATCGGGATCTTTATTATCCTGAGCCTGATCTTTACCGATCGCTGGCTGGAATATAAAATCGAGAAAACCGGTACTTCTATCGCCGGAGCCAAGGTCGAGGTCGATAACCTGAATCTATCATTCACCGATCTTAAGATCCGCTGGGACCGTCTGCAGGTAACCGATCGTCAACATACCATGAAAAATCTGATTGAAACCGGAGTCTGTGAATTCGATATGGAGTTCTGGCCCTTACTGACCAAGAAGGTGATTATTGAAAATTTTGCGATGACCGACTTCAGGACCAATACCGATCGCCAGACCGATGGGAAAATAGATGTTCCATCCACGGATAAAGCTGCCCGTCAACCCGGTTTTATTGAAAAAACGGCCAGCCGTTTGATCGAACAGGTTGGTTCAAATGTAGCCACCCAATTCACTTCCTTTAAACAAAAAGTGAATGTCGATAGCATCATGGCCTTATTACAGATTCAATCTGTTTCGCAAATTACTGCTTTACAGGCGGATCTGGGCCAGAATTATGAAGACTGGCAAAACCAGTTGACCCAAGTGAACTATGAGAACGAACTTCAAAAATTGAACACGCAGGTCAAAGCTATCGACATCAATAAGATCAATACCCTGGATGGATTCCAGTCAGCACTCAAATCCGCCAACAAAATCGAGCAGTCGCTGGATTCGCTGAATAAATCTATTAAAGCCAGCCGCACTAAACTGACTTCCGATCTCAGCAATGCGCGTCAGCGGATCAGCCAGGTTGACGATTGGATCAGCGCAGATTACCAACGGGCCATGGCTCTGGCTAAATTACCGGATCTCAATATGCAGAATATCGGCAAGATGATCTTCGGTTCCCGTCTGGTTAACCAGGTAAATCATTATCTGAATTATGCCGGCATGGCCCGGGTCTACACCGATAAATTTAAATCCACTGAACCTGAGAAAGAATCACCACCGCGATTGAAAGGACAGAATATATATTTTTATAATAAAAATGCCCGGCCTGATTTCTGGATAAAAAATATTACCCTCTCCGGTCAGACTAATGACGGTATCGTCCTTAAAGGTGAAGTAAAAAATATTGTCTCCGATCAACGTCAGATCGGAAAAACTACTGAATTCTTTGTCGGCGGCAGTAAGGCCACTGCAGCTTCTATTGCCCTGAATGGTGTGTTGGATTACCTGCAGGAACAACCCGTGGAACAGTTCAATTTAAAATACGACGGCTTTTCGCTGGCGAATACCTCAATCTCCGAATCAAAATTATTACCCAATAAAATCCAGAAAGGCTTCGGTGCGATCGATGCTAATTTGTCATTGCGCGGTGAACAGGTCGAAAGCCAGATAAAATTTACCGGCAATAAACTGAGTTTTGATTTTAGTGATCAGAGCCAGACTGAAAATAAATTTGATCAGATCGTCCAGTCAATCGTACGCAGTATCGATATGGTTGACCTGGTGGCAAAAATAAAAGGGACTAAAGATGATCTGGCTTTCTCGCTAAATTCTAATCTTGATGATCTTTTTATGAAGAAGACCAAAGAAATTCTGAGCAAGGAAGTAGATGAAGCCAAAAATAAAATAAAAGCCAGAGTGGATGCAGAAGTTACCAAATACCGTCAAAAATTGAATAATTTGATCAAAGAAAAAGAAACCCAGTTGACTGCCCAGGTTGAGAAATATGAACAAATGGTAAATCAACAGAAAGCTGTAATCGAAACCAAGAAAAAAGAGATCGAGAAAAGCATTACCAAGGATAAAAGTAAACTGGAGAAGAAAGCAAAAGACTTGCTTAAGTTTTAATTTATACCGCGGTAATTATGATCAGCGGGAGCGGGAGGCGCTGCACTTAATCCCACAGGATCCAGTTAACACCAAAACGGAAACGTATAAAAAATTCCCGGTAGGTGTTGATCACTTCGTATTCATTAGATAAAGAATTTTCAGCTTCGGCGAAGATCTCTACTCCTTTTACTGTCGCCACTACCCGCCAGTTTAAGGTATAATAACCCTGTTCATCGCCAGCGGCCAGATAAAATCTCTCCAGGCGCTGCTCAAAATTGATAGCACGATGCCGGTCAAAAAACATTGCTGTACCATAAGCATCGAGCAGCAGGGCACCTTTAAGCAGAACCTGAGAAAAATGCCCGCCAACCCAAAAACTACAGCGGGAAGTAAGATTCAAATCAGCCTGGGTATATTGTCCACCCCCATGTAAATCTATTTTCCAGAATGAAAAATCGCTCTGTAAGGCCAGATAATAAAAATTTCTGGCACCAGCATTATAAAAGTATGGTTGCTGCCAACCGATCTCATTCCGGATCCAGCAGGCCCCACCGCTCAACAGCATTTTCCATTTCGGTGTGAAAGTTACCGCATATTTTAAGCTGGCCGAACGGTGTTCTTCCGGTCGGAGATCTGAATTCCCGAACAAGGTATCGAAATTGAAAAACCGCTCCGATGTTGTAGGAATGCGAACTCCGCGCGCCAGCTCCACCATAAAATACTGATTACTGTCCGGTTTTATGGATACAGAAAGAGACGGTTGTAATTGGGATTTAAATTCATGAGCCATGATTAATTGTCCGGCAGTCTGTAATTCAATTTTTTTTGTCAGCGCCAGAGTAACCGTGCTATAAGTACTGAAACTGGAGGGATAATAATTTTTTTCAAAAGCCGTTCCGGATATCTTGGGTAACAGAGTTCCCAGGCCGAAAAGAAATTTTACCTGTTTGAGCGGGAGACTATAATTGACATCGACACCATGGCGATTGACATGTGTTTTTAGTTGATACCCCTGGTCATAAATATCTTTAAATTTAAGCCGCCTATACGTATACCCATTATACAACACCAGATGCAAACGTTCATCGGTACTATCCCTGCGCAGCCAAGTCAGATCAAAAAAATAATCATCACGATTTTCAACAATACGGGGATACACCAACTCCGGCTTGGGATCATAGGCAGTCATACCGGAACGTTCACGGCCAATATAAAATTGTGTACTGAAATAGAGTTTGGGTGAATACTGCCAGGTCAACTCACCTCTGAAATTATAACCATGATGATCGCCATTAGAGATACTGCCATCATATTGCCGGTTAAATCCGCCTAATTGTAAGGCGACATACTCCGAGATCGGTTTTACAAAACTGATATCAAGATCGGTATAGCCAAAATTGCCCTGCTTATATAAAATCTTGGTCCAGGAAGCAGGCGTGTGGCGATGTGCAGATGTTATAGCAATTTTCTCATTGGCGCTGAAGACATAATTCTGAAAATTTTCTGTGGCCGTTGTAGCCTCAATAAAACGGGTATAATCGACCGATTGAAACTGCATATTATACATACCATGAACCGGGTCATTCATCAGGATGGAATTATAGAATATACTGTTCTGATGGGGATATTTATTTAGCCAGGCAACATAGGTTGGCCGGTTCATTTCCTGTAGATCATATATGAACAGGAGCGGTTGATATTGCAGGATTGAACCAAGATCGGTGAAGATCATCGACTTCTGGGCGGTAAAGCGGTACACTTCATAAACGCTGGTATCATTGATCATACGGAGTGTATTATTGAGATCATACCAGAACAGTTTGGATTTGACCGGTATGGTTTTCAATGTTTCCGGTTCAGCAAAGGGGGACTTGGCACTTGTATCGGCAGGGGCCTGCGGCTGCAGGGTTTCTTTTGGTTCTTTTTTGGGAGGAGGTTGTCTTTTTGCCGGACGCTCTTCCTTATCCTGGGCGCCGGCGACTGCTACCAGCAGCATCACAGCCAAAATTAAGCGGAATATATTTTTATACAATTGATCTACCATTTATAATGCTAATTTATCTATGTTACGAGTAATAAAATTTTTAAGCAAAGCAAAAAATAATGAGGTGAGAATCGATAAAACTTACTTACCCCAGTTTGATAAAGAAGAGTGAATATCAATCAAAAAGCGCTGGCAGTCCCCTGCTATGATCGCATTAAATCGTGTATTCCCCTGCTGGCGTAGTCGGTTGATGTTTCATAACTATCTACTTAAAATTATTAATGTTAATTATCCGTACTTAGACACATATCCTGTAGGAAAAAATTCCATTCGGCTCTCTTTTTCTTGTTGGTTGTACGGATAAATCCAGCAGTATTTAAAAATGATCTAGTTGGATTTCAGATAATTTTTCACTAAAATAAAGTTATTAAACAAAAGCAGACAATATGGCCACATGCTAGATCGGTATTCTGTACATAAATTTCTAAAAATATTTCTTTGGCTGGTAGCAATTCATTCCTGTCTGGTTGGTTTTTTCCTGATCGTTTTACCAGAAGCATGGTTAAATTTCTTCGGTTATATCGGTTACCACCGGACATTTTTTCAGGTACAAGGGGGTGTTTTTCATCTGGTGATGGCCATTACTTATTCTTGTGCAGCCCGCAATCCGCTTCGAGAACAAACTCTGGTTATTATATCAATCTGTGCAAAGGGAATCGCCACGGTTTTTTTATTCAGCGGC
>CAYSHN010000154.1:0-7926 GCA_964430815.1 uncultured Calditrichota bacterium
CTAAAAATGGGTAATAAAAATATTACCATGGGTGATTTGGAATTTGAAATCAACCAGTTACCCCCCTATTTACAAAGCCAATTCACGGCCAGGGATAAGAAATTGGAATTCCTGCAGCAATATATTGTCGGAGAATTGCTTTATGATTCCGCTAAACGTAAGGGTCTGGAAAAAGATAAAGATATTATCGAAGGAACTTTTCAGGCTCAAAAACGCCTGATGGCGCAAAAAATTCTTAGTGAAGAAATTCAAAGTAAGGTAAATATTTCACAGGCAGATGTAGAGTTGTATTATAAAGCCAATAAAGATAAATACACCGATAAGGATGATCAAGGTAAAGTTATCAGGCAAAAATCTTTTCAAGAAGCAGCACAACAGGCAGCGCAAGACCTGTTACAGGAGAAACAACAGGAAGCTTATCAACAACTGGTAGCCCGGTTGATGCAATCAGAGAATGTAACTATTTTTGAACAACGGATTAAATAAGAGAATATTGGATTCAGGTCATTGAGAATCGCATTTTTTAAAAAGATTAAATCCGGCATTTTATCATTGATGCTGGTACTGGTTTGGATGCCGTTACAAGCGCAAACGGGCAAACCACTGATTGAGGTCAATTCGGCAGTTGATACTTCGATTATCACTATTGGTGACCGCATTAAGTATACCCTGACAATTGAACACAAGACAGGCATGAGGGTAGAACAACCCGGTGCCGGGATTAATCTGGGCCAATTTGAAATTAAAGACTATAAAATATATGAACCGGTCAAAAAAGATGGTTATCTGCTACTCAGGTATGAATATGTAATCAGTGTTTTTGATACCGGTTCTTTCACTATCCCACCGTTCCCGGTGGCTTATTTTCCAGCTGATTCACTTGGTGCATATAAGATCATAGAAGCCAGCCCGATTAACATTTATGTTCGTTCGGTCATTCAGGACGACAAACGGGAACTGCGTGATATCAAACCACCCATTCAAATTCCATTTAATTATTTCTTTTTATTTTCCATGTTAGCGGTGGCAATTTTACTGGCCGTCGCTGGTTACTTTGGTTATCTGTTTTATAAAAAGCATGAACAAAAAGGATATCTGTTCCGTGCCCCGGCACCCCCACATCCCGCTCACGAAGTGGCTTTGGAAGCGATCGAGGAATTGGTAAAACGTAATTTGCCGGAACAGGGTGCCTATAAGCAGTTCTATAGTGAGATATCCGAGATTATCCGCCGCTATATTGAAGATCGATATTTTGTGCAGGCGCTGGAAGAAACCAGTGATGAGATAATGCAGGATATGAAGAACCAGGATCTGGCCGAGGATTTATATCCATTACTCAAAGGATTTTTAGATTTATCCGATCTGGTTAAATTTGCTAAATATATTCCGGATCAGCAGGAAAATGAGACTATCATTATGCAGGCACGCCGCTTTGTGGCAGAGACCAAGGTTGTACTCGAACCGGAAGTCAAGGTGAACAATGATATGCAGCAAGTCATATCAGAGAAAGAAGTGAATTAAATTAGCAGGGAGGATTTACTGTGATAGAAGTTAAGGAACTGACCCGATATTACGGTCCCAAACAGGCGATCTCCAATGTTTCATTCAAGGTTAAAAAAGGGGAAATACTTGGTCTGTTAGGACCCAACGCTGCGGGTAAAACTACAACCATGCGTATTTTAACCTGTTACATGCCTCCGACCAGCGGAACGGCTACGGTTGGTGGCTATGACATTTTTGAACAGAGTCTGGACATACGTAAAATTACGGGTTATCTGCCGGAAAATCCGCCGCTCTATTCCGAGTTAACGGTTCAAGATTATCTGAATTTTGTGGCCAAAATTAAAGGGATTGAAAAAGGGCGTATAAAATCCGAAGTGGATTCGGTTGTGGAAAAAACAACTATAGGTGATGTCCGCAGTCGTGTTATAGGTAAACTCTCCAAAGGATTCAAGCAACGGGTGGGTTTGGCCCAGGCACTGCTGAATAATCCACAAGTAGTGATTTTTGATGAACCGACTGTTGGACTGGATCCCAAACAGATCATTGAAATCCGCGAACTGATTAAAAGATTAAAAGGGGAACATACAATCATTTTAAGTTCACACATTTTGCCGGAGGTTGAGCAAACCTGTGAACGGGTGGTTATTATTTCAGAAGGTAAAGTGGTAGCGGAAGATACTCCGGAAAACCTGATGTCCCGTATGCGTGGAGTAGATCGCGTTATACTGGAAGTGGATGGTGCTGAACAAACTCTGCGCCAGGTCTTAAAAGGTTTTACAGATATAAAATCTATTCAGGTTGCCAAAGGCAATAAAGGATTGTTAAAGGTGACGATTGAAAGTAGTCGGGACCTGCGTAAGGATTTAGCCAGAACCCTGGTTAATAAAGATATCGGTTTATACGAAATTTATACAGACCGGGTGACCCTGGAAGATATCTTTCTACAACTTACGACGAAAGAGGAGGCCTGATCATGAGAAATACTCTGGCTATATTTGAAAAAGAATTTAAATCATTCTTCTATTCACCCATGGCCTATATTGTAATAGCCCTGTTTACGGCCTTGACCGGTGTATTCTTTTATCTGTATTTGTCAAATTTCATTGATGCCGCCATGAGAGATCAAATTATGTCCCAGCAATATCAGCAAATGCCACAACGATTTAATATTAACCTGATGTTGATCCGGCCCTATTTTTGGAATATTGCTCTGATTTCCTTATTTATTCTCCCGGCTGTTACCATGCGACTTTATTCTGAGGAAAAGAAACAGGGTACCATTGAATTATTGTATACAACACCATTAACATCGCTGCAAATTATTCTGGGTAAATTTTTTGCCGGTCTTGCGTTTTATTTTGTATTGCTACTACCGACCATGTTCTTTCAATCATTGTTATTCGTCTACGGTAATCCTGAGTTTCTGCCGGTATTGTCTGGATATATTGGTCTCTTACTGCTGGGCAGTGCATTCATTTCGATTGGTTTATTTATATCAACTTTGACCGAAAACCAGATTATCGCCGCCATTGCAGGTTTTGCCACATCTTTGCTGTTGTGGGTGATTGGCTGGGGTGCTAATTATACCGGACCGATCTTTGCTCCACTGCTGCAATACATATCCATTATAACTCATTTTGAAGATTTCGCCCAAGGCGTCATCGACAGCACGCATGTGGTCTATTATATTCTGTTCTCATTTCTGGGTATCTATTTGTCCCTAAAATCAATCGAATCGATCAGATGGCGAACTTGAGAAAGAATATTAAATAGTGAAAAAAAGAGATGGAGATAAAAGATGAAACTAGTTGATAAAATAATTGGTGGGGTTGCTCTGGCAGCGTGGCTGTTCAGCCTGGTATTTTATTCTATCCGTAACGTCTGGAATCAGGTGAACTGGATTACCTTAGGTTTGGGTATAATCGGTATCATCTATTTTCTGTATGTGTATTTTACTAAACGGGAAAAAGCCATATCGATCCGTAATCTGCAATATGGATCAAGAGTATTTGTGCAGGGTCTCATTGTTTTCGGTATCGTAGCGTTGCTGGCTTTTATTACCGTAAGGCAACATTTTCGCAGTGATTGGACTAAAAATAAACTATACAGTCTGGCTGATCAGACTGACAAAATACTGAAAGGCCTTACTAAAGATGTACAGATCCTGGCTTTTTACAAAGGTGGGGATCAACCGGCAGTTCGGGATATACTGGAAGAATATACTTTGCGTTCTCCTAAATTAAAATATGAGTTTGTGGATCCAGACGAAAAAGTACAACTAACCCGACAATATGAGATTAAGAGTTATAATACCATTGTGGTCGAGTGCGGCATGAAACGCGAGAAGATTGAAGAATTTAACGAATCCAATCTGACCAACGCCATTATGAAAGTAACCCGCGAACAGGAGAAGGTGGTTTATTTTCTTAGCGGACATGGAGAACGCTCGATTACTGATACCGGGGTCGAGGGTTATAAAATGGCCGCCGAAGCGATTAAAAACGAGAATTATCAGGTGCGGAAATTGAATCTGGTCATGAATATTGCTCAAGGCAGGGGAATTCCCGATTCCTGTAAGGTTCTGGCCATTGTCAATCCCCAAAGTAATTTATTACCGGTTGAATTCGACACTATCAAATCATATTTAGATCAGGGAAATAAAGCAATCATTCTATTGGATCCGGAACATCAGGATGATCTGGCAGAGTTCCTGGCCCGATATAAGGTCACAGTTGGTAGAGATCTGGTGGTGGATGCCAGTGGCATGGGACAAATAGTCGGTACCGGTCCGGGCATGCCGTTGGTAGGAGAATATGATCAAAGTCTTGCTATCACCAAAGGTTTCAGTGTTCTAACCTTCTATCCTTATACCTCATCGATTACTCCAATGACAGATGCAGGGGGATATGATATTAAAACGCTTTTAAAAACCAGTCCTAATAGCTGGGCGGAAGCTGATTATACTTCTACATCCAAGGAAGTTTCGTTTGATGAAAATAAAGACAAAGCGGGACCCATTACCATCGGTGTGCTTATTGAAAAAGCAATTGGCGATAAAAAATTAGGCCTGGTTATTATTGGGGATTCAGATTTCGCCAAGAATGGCTACTGGGGTAAACTGGGTAATGCCGATCTGTTCCTTAACACCATCAATTACCTGGCTGAAGAAGAAGATCTTATCTCTATTCGTCCTAAAGAACTGGATGATCGCCGGCTGACAATGACCGAAGCTAATGTGAAAACTATTTTTTACCTGGTGGTAATTGCCATTCCACTGCTGGTAATTATTGGGGGAGTTGTATTTTATATTAAAAGATCCAAGTAATCGGATAGGGTGCGGTTATGAAGTGGGTGAAAAACCTGTTATTATTCCTTTTGCTGTTAATCCTGGCCGCCTACGTATATTTCTATGAGATTAAAGGGGGCGAAAAACGGGAGCAGGTAAAACAGCAGGCTGACCTGGTCTTTCAATTCGAACCGGACAGTGTCAAATCGCTGGAAGTTCGCAGTGCCTTAGCCAACTTTTTCTTCCGGCGCGAGGGTGAGCAATGGCAAATCCTGAAACCGGTTATTACCGATGCGGAAAAGAGCACCATCAGCAGTGTGTTAAGTACTCTTAAAGGTTTGAAAAAAGAACGGGAATTTAATATTAAACCGGACGAATTGAAATCTTATGGTCTGGTCGGCACCTCCATGCTGGTGCTGTTTGAGTTAACTGACGGTAAGCGGGATTCGGTCCGTTTCGGGGATGACACACCTATAGGTAGCAATGCTTTTGCCAATAAAGTGGATACAGTTGTATTCATGATCCCGAATTATGCGAAGCGTAATTTTATTAAAGCCCTGTTTGACTGGCGTGAAAAATCAGTCACCAAGGTGAAACAGGCGGAAGTAAAAGAGTTAATTCTACAGAATCCGCAGGGTAAATTTCAACTGGTCAAGGAAGGTAGCGATTGGCAGATGAAATCACCGTTATCAACCCGAGCTGATAACAGTGTGGTAAGTTCGATATTAAGCAAGATGGAGTTCGGCCGGGCTACCGGCGTAGCCAGTGAAACATTCGATCAACCGGCTCAATACCGCTTAAATAAGCCCGCCTACCAGGTCGAGATGCTTGTTGGTGAAGCCAAAGCCGAAGATCGGAAAAGCATTATCATTTCCAATTTAAAAGAAAATGTTGCCTATGTAAAAGATATGAGCCGGCCCCAGGTATTTACAGTTGATTCGCTGTTTATCAAGGAAATCAATAAATCTCTGTTTCAACTGCGCTACAAAAAAATCGCGGAATTCGACCGTGACGGTGCTGATAGTGTTGTAGTCAATCAGGGTGATTCGATATTCATTTTCAGCAAAGACACAAGTTCGGCCTGGTACCTATCCGGAAATAAAAGAGTCAAAACCTGGAAGATGAATTCATTGCTGACTACCCTGAATAATCTAAGTGCTAAAAAATTCCTGAGGGAAAATGTTACTTCCGTCAGTGACTATGGTTTGTCCCGGCCCGAACGGACTATCAGCCTTTATCGGCAGGGTGAAAAAATCCAGGAAGTTTTATTGTCTGCACCTGAAAAAGATTTAAAGGTAGCATTTTCTCCGTATGCCCGCCTGGTGGCTGAGATCGAAGAGAGTGCTTATAATAATACAAAAATCACGGCAAGTGAATTTGTGGACGTACCGCCAGTAGAAACCGATACAGAGGTCAGGTAATGTTTCGTTTTGCTGATCCGCAATATCTGTATCTGTTACTCCTGCTGCCCTTACTGGTTTACTGGTATTGGAAACAGTATCCTCGCGGCAGTGGGAAAATACGTTTTTCCGATATCAATATAATTAAAAAAGTAGGCAAAACGACTAAACAGCAGTTGCGGCATGGTTTATTTGCCTTACGAATTGTTTTTTTGGCTTTGCTGATTGTGGCTTTTGGCCGTCCCCAATCCAGCAGTAAAATGCATGAAACTTCTACCGAAGGTATCGATATTATTATGGCTCTGGATGTTTCGTCCAGTATGCTGGCCGAAGACTTCAAACCTAAAAACCGCCTGGAAGCAGCTAAAAAGGTTGCTGAGGAATTTATTCAAGGCCGGCAGAATGACCGCATTGGCATGGTCATCTTCGCTGCTGAAAGTTTTACCCAATGTCCGCTAACTCTGGATTACGGGGTACTGTTGACCCTGCTGAATGAGACAAAAGTTGCCGACCAGGATTGGGATGGCACGGCAATCGGCATGGGAATTATCAATGCAGTCAACCGCCTGCGGGACAGTAAGGCCAAAAGCAAAGTGATAATCCTGCTGACCGATGGTGTTAATAATCGTGGTGAGGTGGATCCGCTCACTGCTTCCAAAATTGCCGCGGCCCTTAAGATAAAAATTTATACAATCGGTGCCGGGACAAAAGGTACGGCCATGTATCCAGTTGATGATCCGTTATTTGGACGGAGGTTTGTAGCCATGCCGGTGGAGATTGATGAAGATATCCTGAAAAAAATTGCTCAGAATACCGCTGGACAGTATTTCCGGGCAACCAATACGGAAAAACTTGCCGAGATTTACCGGGAGATAGGCGAACTGGAAAAAACCAAGATCGAGGTTAAGGAATTTACGCGCTATGATGAATATTTTAAATATTTTGTAGCAGGTGGACTGTTGCTGTTTATAATTGAAATTGTACTGGCCCAGACCTATTTCCGGAAAATACCATGAAGAAGGCATAAAGGCACAGAGGCACAAAGTCACAAAGTATGAACTCAGGTACTAAGGTACTAAGGGACTAAGGGACTTAAGACAGAGAGACAAAAAAATAAGATTGATAAGTATGCAGGTACTTAGATTTGAAAATCCGGAGTTGCTTCATCTTTTATGGGGAGTACTATTACTAATCGGATTTTTTATCAGTATGAATCGTTATAAAAAGCAATTGCTAAAGCACTTCGGTAATCTGGAGATTTTGCATAAACTGATGCGCAGTTATAGTCCCGGCCGCCGGAATCTGAAAATTATTTTAATTTTATTGAGTTACATTTTTTTCGTGATTGCTCTGGCCAATCCGCAGATTGGCACCAAGTTAGAAGAGGTCAAGCGGGCAGGGGTAGATATCATCATTGCCATCGATGTTTCAAAAAGCATGCTGGCCGAAGATATTACACCCAATCGTCTGGAAAAAGCCAAACATGCCGTCAGCAGGTTTCTTGATCTGCTGCAGGGGGATCGTATCGGTATTGTCGCTTTTGCAGGTATTGCTCATGTACAGTGTCCCCTTACTCTTGATTATAGTGCCGCCAAATTATTTCTGAGTATCATTGATCCGGGTCTAATTCCGCAACCCGGTACTGCAATCGGTGAAGCGATTAAAACAGCCACTGCTGCCTTTAATGTTCAGGAACGTAAATCTAAAGTTTTAATTTTGATTACCTATGGTGAAGAG
>CAYSHN010000155.1:0-7827 GCA_964430815.1 uncultured Calditrichota bacterium
GCGGATAGCAGATGAATCATTGCCCATCATGCTTTAGGCACGAGTTTTTATATCCACTTCGTTTCCGCTTCCTGCTGAGTATCCGCTAGCAGGACTATTCACTGCTCCACCGGAAACCGATGTCGGAGCTGGCTGAAATTCATTGACCACTGGAAGTGCTGGAGCGGATTTTTCTTCGGTCAGTAAAGTATTGATGCCCACAATAGCAACCAGTACGATAATAACAAACGCAAAGGCTAAAGAATATCTCCTGATGTTCAGCTCTTTGGAGTCAGTCAACGGTGCTGAATTTATTCTTTGCCGCAATTTGGGCACAAAATCATCCGAACATTTCCGCTCGGGCAATTTCCCCAGCAGTGCGGCTAATTTTAAAACATGGTTGGTGGTATGCTTTAATTCAGGAAACCGATCCAGGCCGTGCTCAAACTCCGCACGCGTAGCAGGATCCAGCGTGTTTTCCAGGTAGTCAGAAATATGTTCATTTAACCTGTCACAATCACCCATAGGCACTCTCCTTAATTAATTGGAAATATCATCAATATCATCTAATAAAAATCCCAAATCTTCCTGTAAGCGGAGTCTTGCGCGATTGACCCGCGATTTAACAGTACCCAGCGGGACTTTTATAATACTACTGATCTCTTCATATGAAAATCCTTGAATATCCCGTAAAACTATTACCTGTCTGAATTTTTGTGGTAATTTTCCGATTGCTTTCTGAATAATTTTCTCGGTTACAACAGTATTAGCTTCAACTTCTGGATCTGTTTTTAGATCCGGAATTTCCACCTCTTTTTCAATGGGCGTTTCTCTATTAATGGAAAAAAACCGTCTCCGTCTGCGTCGCCGTAATTCTGTCTTGGCCAGATTACTGGCAATAGTATAGATCCAGGTAGAAAATTTAGCCACTTCCTTATAATAATGTTTGTTCTTATAAACACGATAAAATGTATCCTGTACAATATCTTCAGCTTCGACCAGATCCCCAATAAATCTAAAGACAAAATTTAATAACGGCTCCTTATACCTGCGGACTATTTGTTCATATGCATAAATATCGCCAGCCTGAAATTTGGCGATCAATTCTTCATCGCTCGGCAGCGTTTTGGCCGCTACCCTTGACAGGGTACCATCATTGACTGTTTTTGTCATTTACCAAGTTCTCTTATAAACCGATATAAATAATATAAGTTCCCGCCTTCTCATTTAATAGTACTTTTTAGTTCTGGCAAATATAGTAACACAACATGGTTAGAATGGACTCCATGGGTTTTTGCGACGTTTTTATTTGGACCTCTGCATCCAATAACCGTTCCATTACATTTTTAATCTGCTCCAAAGTGAACTTCTGCTCGGCTACAAAAATGTCCTTATAAAAATACATTTTCCCGTCCAAGCGCTCCAAAATTTGATTGGTATTTAATTTTTGAGCACGCAAGGACCTGACCATCCAGATCTTGCGGAAGAAACCGTACAGCATAGGCAGTATTCCGGCCAAAACTTCACCCTGTTCGAGTAGTTGCATACCGATTTTCAAACTCGGCTCTAACTTCTTTTCAGCCAGAGACTTCTGGAAGTTAAATATATTTACCTCACGGCTAAATCCGGTTAATTGCGCAGCCAGATCCATCGTCAACTTACCGCCGGGTCCGATATAACTGAGTATTTTGTCGATTTCCGTATTGAGACGCAATAAATTAGAACCGATGTTCTCGATCAGGAATAAAATACTCTCCCGCTCTGCTTTTATATTCGCATTTTTGACCTTGTTATATAACCAGTCATAAACTTGTTCTTCCCGCAGAGGATGGCAGGGCACGCTTACAGCCTGTTCTAAAATTTCCTGATAAACTTTTGTCTTACCCCATTTTTCAGCAGTAAAGACCAGAACCGTGGATTTCTGCGGATGAAGCACATATTTAATCAAACTATCCAGAGCATTGGATTTAAATTTATCAAATTCCTTAACCACCACTAATTTCTTAGTTCCAAACATGGAATACGACATGCAAGTTGAAATAATCTCCCCCAGATTGTTTTCAGTACCATAAAAGGTATGACAATTTATTTGTTTATCAGGTTGTTCCTTAAAGATAAAATTTTCCAACTCCATGATAAGTTGATCAATAAAAAATCGTTCCTCACCATAAAATATGTATAGAATATCCGGGGGTGCAGTAGCTAGATATTTACTGAAGGAGGTAACTGATAATTTTTTCATGCCTGCTGATCATTACTTTACGGTATCACCTGACCGTAACCAGCATTCAGATTCAGCAGTACTGGAACGCAGCAGGTGAAAAATTCCATGCGGCCTCAGTTATAAGTTGTAACTGAATATAAATGCGGTTTGGAAAGTATTGTATCCGCCATTTATCAAATAATATTTTAATTTAATGGCATAAGAGAAAGCCGAGATCTTGACCTGGTACCCCAACAGGGCGGCAAAGGAAACTTTTGTGACGGTCTCTTCCTCCACTATTGGTTGGGACGTGAAATAGTGAGGTGCCAATCGGTCAGTCATTATGATGTGATAACCAATACCGGTACCAATAAAAAATCCTTTTGGCTTGGGATTAATATAACCGATCAGTTCGGCACCTAAATTGATGTCACTCAAACTTAAGGTGCGGGTTACACCGGCACCACTTTCTGATTTCTCGGCATTCCAGTAATTGAGATAAGGAATTAAAAAAATATAATCGATCATCTCTCCCACTTCACATTGCAAGCCGACAGAGTATCCGGGATCCCATTTATTTTGCTGTAGAATTACACCACTACCTATCCCTATGGCCGGAAAGTTTAGACCCTGCGCCAAAACGACGTTAGCCAGTCCCAGCAGCAGACCTGCAGCCGCGGCCAGGAATATTTTTGCCCCTCTATGCATATGTTCCTCCTGACAGATATTCATGTCCTACACCATATAGTACAAAATTTTTTATTTGATTCCTATGATCCCCATCATTCTACCACTATTTTTCCCCTCCCGCCGGTAAGAATAGTATTTTTCAGCGGAACAGCGTGTACATTCAGAACTCCAGTCGATCTGTTCCTGGTGTACCCCCTGCTGAATTAATTTATCGATAATCACCTGCTGTAGATTAAGATATTTTTTATCCACATCAGGATGTGGAGATAGATAGCACTCCGCAAATAATTTGTACACGTCCTTTCTGACTTCAAAACACCCGCTTTGCAAGCCGGGCCCTATTGCCGCAATCATTCGCTCTGCTTTAACATCCAGTTTGGATTTCAGCTGTTCCAGAACATTTTCAATAATCCCAGCCTGTGTTCCTCTCCAGCCGGCATGAATCACCGCCACAGTAGCAGAAGACGGATCGAATAAAAATACTGGAAAACAATCAGCAACCAGTACAGCTAAAAAAACATTTTTTTCCTGCGTAATCAGAGCATCCGTCTGTTTAAAAATCCCTGGTTTACTGACCAGCCTGATATTGGCGGTATGCAGCTGTTCGCCAAAAGCGACTTGTTGCTCAGTCACGGTCAGCTGCCGGAAAAAATAATCACGGTTTTTTTGGACGCTAGCGCTCTGCTCACCTGTGTGCATCCCCAGATTCAGGCCGGCATAGCTGCCCAGACTAAATCCTCCATACCGCGTTGAAACCACACAAAGCAGTTCTGTAAACGATTTGAAAATCGGAAAGGAGACTACCGATCCTTCCTGCATTGATTAATTATACTTCTCTTTATCTCTGCGACCGTAATTTCAGTTCAGCGGAATAATCTGCCCGAATATATACTTGAGTAACCGTAAATTAAGATTATATTGTTCTTCATTTATTTTAATGGAGCGGTATAAGCCATTATATTGATCCTGGCGGCGCAAATTTTGCAGATATTCAGCACGGGTCATTGAATTTTTCGTATCGGCCAGGGCCCGCAGCATATACCGACAACAATCATAACCCACTATATTATATATGGTTGGCGTTTTTTTGGTTTGAGTCCGGTAATCATTTTTGAATTTTTTATAATCCCAATTTTCTTCATTTAAATACCCATCGGAGATAAAAATGAGGCCGTTGATATAATTTTTATTCTTCTTTAATTCCTCCGGATCATACCAGTCACCGTTCCCCAGAAACTGTGCCTGGATGTTGCTATAGGCTATCTGTGGAGCAATAAACTTCAGGTCTTGTTTAAAAATCGGTATGAATATGCCATCAATACTCTTTACGGCTATATCGGCCGAATCAATTTTGATTGCATTCTCTCTGATCTGTTGATACTGACTGTCCTGATACCTCCGATACATACTGTCCAACTGTTCCGGACGTAAGGCTGGTCTTAAACGCAGGACTGAGTCGGCAAAAGCCAGGCGCAGACCGATGCGCTTTAAATTCATGAATTGTTTATTGACATCCTGATCCCCGGGATAGTACCACTCCTGGGCGATAATTTCACCACCATGACTCTGCACATCTTCGACAAATCCGGCGACGATTTTTATAAAATAATTGTCCAGCGGGGCAAAGGTGGCAAATCTCTTCAATTTTAAACTATCGATGGCATATTGCGATAAATATTCCGCCCGGCAGTCTAACGTAGAATTTAATTGAAAGAACTTATCGGTCACCTGGGTCAAATCAGTTTCGGTTGCCGTAGGGCTGACAATCGGTAAAGTTTCATAATCGGATAGGGCCGCACAGGCCGCGGAGATATCATTTTCCAGTGGCCCCAGCACAGCCAGCACGCTGTTGTTTCTGGCCATTTTCTGGTAGGCACGGATAGCCGTAAGCATTTCTTCCCCATAATCGATGATCGTCAGTTTTAAACCGGTATTACTTTTCTGAGTATATTCCTGAAAGGCGAAATCAAATCCTTCCTTGATTTCAGTGCCGATCTTTTCATTCCCACCACTGAGGGGTAACAATAAACCCAGGCTCATTTCGCTTGGTTCAATATCAGCCCCGCTAAAGAACGCCTCTGCCCGGTGAGTAAATTTACTTTTTGGTAATTCCTGCAAGGCTTTATTTATAATCTGTTCGGCTTTTCTTTTATCCCCCTGCTGCATCTCATTTTCTGCCAGCGCAATTTGAAATAGTAACCGGGCATCATCTGATTTCACTTGGGCATAAATACGCTCAAAACTCGCTTGATCGAATTTATAACGCAAGGTTTTAGTAACCTGATAACCAATTTTTTGGATCAAGGCGTCATTTTGGCTTAGTTCGACAGCATTTAACCAGCTTTGTACGGCAGTCTCAAACCGGTTTAATTGAAAATAACTGTTACCCTGTACCAGCAGGATATCATCCCGGTATTCACTTTCAGGATGCCCGGTTAAAAAGTCCTGAGTGATCTTTAAAACTTCCCGGTAATCCTGCAATTTATATTTGCATTTGGCCCACATTAAATAATTCGTGGTGATGAAAACACTATTCGGAATGCGATTAATGATCAGATTGAAATTCTGCGCGGCTTTTTCATACTTGCCCGTTCGGTACAGATCGATATTCTTTTCTAAAATGGCAAGTTCACGCTGACGCGCATCGCGCGTATCCTGAGCCAACACAGATATGGCCAGACCGACGAATAAAGCAAGGGTGGGATACTTTTTTTTCATATTAATTTCAGTTGGTTTATTCTACTGTGACACTTTTAGCCAGGTTGCGTGGTTGATCGACATCGCAGCCGCGTTTCACCGCTATATAATAGGCCAATAATTGTAAAGGGATCACCGCCAGGATGGGAGTCAACATTTGACTGGTCTCCGGGATATAGATCACATGATCCGCCAGCTGGGCAATTTTCTTATCACCATGGTTGGCTACGGCGATCACTTTTCCTTTCCTGGCTTTTACTTCTTCCAGGGTATTCAAAATTTTATCATAGATTAGGTCTTTAGTTGCGATGATCACCGCCGGCATATTGTCGTCGATCAGGGCGATGGGTCCATGTTTCATTTCTGCCGCGGGATAACCTTCGGCATGAATATACGATATTTCTTTCAATTTTAAAGCCCCTTCCAGTGCTACCGGAAAATTAATACCCCGGCCTAAATATAGAAAATTCCGGTTCCCTTTATAACGATCGGCAATTTCCTCAATTAAATTACTCTGGGCCAGTATGGTTTTAATTTTATCGGGCAATTTATGCAACTCATCTAAAATATGCTGACCTAAGACGACCGACATATTCTTTTTGCGCGCCAGCAGCAAGGTAATCAATACCAGCACGGTCACCTGCGAAGTAAATGCTTTGGTACTGGCCACCCCAATTTCAGGTCCGGCATGAATATATACACCCGCATCGGTCTCCCGGGCAATGGTACTACCGACATTATTGACAATACCGATAGTCAATACTCCGCGGTGCTTGGCCTCCCGTAAAGCGGCCAGCGTATCAGCCGTCTCACCGGATTGCGATATCACAATCAGCACATTATTTCTGCCGATGATGGGATTACGGTAACGAAATTCGGAGGCATATTCAACTTCCACCGGAATCCGGCAATTCTCCTCTATCAGATACTTGCCAATTAAAGCAGCATGCCAACTGGTTCCGCAGGCTGCAATAACTATTTTTTCCGCATCCAGTATCTGATTTTCAAATTCGGCCAAACCACCCAGTTTGACTTTCCCTTCGCTATAAACCGTTCTGCCCCGGTAGGAATCCTGAATCGTATTGACCTGTTCGAATATTTCCTTCAACATGTAATGGGGATAACCGCTCTTCTCGATGCGCTCCAGATCATAGGTGACCTGTTCCACTTTTTTCTCTATTAACTCATTGGTACTGCTTTTGGTAACAATTTCATGACGGCTCAGGATTGCCATCTCCCCGTCATTAAGATAAAAAACACTGCGGGTATGCGCCACCATAGCTGCCACATCCGAAGCCAGGAAATATTCATCGTCTCCTATGCCCACTACCAGTGGACTGCCCTGGCGGGCTGCATAAATTTTGTCCGGTTCATGCAGTGAAATCACCGCTAAGCCATAAGTACCTTTCAATTCCGTAAGCGCCCGGCGAAATGCTTCTTCCAGATCCCCCTCATAGAATTCCTCAATTAAATGAGATATAACTTCTGTATCGGTCTCCGATTTAAAAACGTGTCCTTTATCTATCAGGATGGTGCGCAAGGAGCTGTAATTTTCGATAATCCCGTTATGGATCAGGGCAATTTTACCGTTGGAATCCGTATGCGGATGGGCATTGGTTTCATTCGGTACACCATGAGTTGCCCAGCGGGTATGCCCGATGCCAATAGTCCCCGGGATATCCATGTTATGAATCTTATCTTCTAATTTGCTTATTTTACCAGCCTCTTTAATGATCCTCATATGACCATTTTCAATGACCGCTATTCCAGAAGAGTCATAACCACGGTAGGCCAGGCGTTTTAAACCTGTTAATAATATCGGTACGGCTTTGCGGTTACCGATATATCCGATTATCCCACACATATTTTCCTTTCCATTTTTATTCCCATTCAATAGTTGCTGGAGGTTTCGAGCTTACATCGTAAACCACCCGGTTAATTCCTGCAACTTCATTAATCAACCGGTTAGAAATTATGGCCATAACGTCACGCGGCAGCTCAAACCAATCGGCAGTCATGCCATCACTGCTGGTAACAGCACGTAAGGCCACCACATAATCATAGGTACGGGAATCCCCCATGACACCGACAGTTTGCACCGGCAAAAGAACAGCAAAGGCCTGCCAGATTTTATTATACAGATCATGACGTTTTAATTCTGTGATGTAAATCTCGTCCGCTTCCTGTAAAATTTTCACCTTGTCTGCGGTAATTTCACCGGGAATACGTACGCCTAAACCTGGTCCGGGGAAAGGATG
>CAYSHN010000156.1:0-4341 GCA_964430815.1 uncultured Calditrichota bacterium
TTCCCACGGCACTGAAGACTGTAAAATAATCCTCCATAAAATTTTGCGCACGGTCCACCATTTGAAAAGCAATGCTTCCTTACTTAATCTGAAGTTTTTCAAAGATAAGTTGATAAACTTTGAAACAGAAATTAGTAAAATTAAAGATCGTAACGACATTGTGGGCAGTGACTTCGTTCCCGCTGTTATTCAACTGGGTGAGATCAGACACATGCTGGAAGACGTTAAATTACTGATGCAACGTTTTAAACATTTCAACAATTCATTGCGTCCCACCCGCAGATATGAAGGCGGTCTGATGATTCGTTCCTTACAAAATCTGGTGGAAAATTTGGCTAAAGAACTGGGCAGGAAAATCCAGTTTAATTATAAGAACTTCGATAATTCTATAATACCGTATTCGCATCAGCAAATTGTGCGTGAATTCCTGATCCTGTTGATCCGATTTTCCGTTTTTTATTGTATCGAAAAACCTGATGAAAGAAAATCGGCAAACAAAAATCCGATAGGTATCATCGAAATCGAGACTTATGCCGATCGTCGCATTTTTGGTTTTAAATTGCGGCATGATGGCCGGCTGATCCGTATTGAACGGTTATTACAAAAGACCATCGATTCCAGTGAATCTGAAATTTCATCCATTGGTAATGCCTTGCCGGGAGATCACCTTGGCTCTGAGGTTATCCGCCTGTTATTCATGCCCAGCCTGGCCTCCTCAAATTTAACCGAGGCCGAATACAGTAAAGAAATATTCAGCGATATGGACCTGGTCAAGAAAAAACTAAAAATGCATGGTGGCAAAATAAAAATCACCTTCACCAGCGAAAATTTTTGCGAATATACAATATCCTTACCCAAAAATTAAACCACTTTTAATCCAATAATTAATTAGATTAGATCATTATACATTCAGACAATTCATTTGAATGCACCTGAGCGGGTGGATCATTACAAATTGAATTTATTAGGGGAGAGGTTGTCATGAAATTTTACCGGATTACCTTAACATTAATCACTATTCCTTTCCTGCTCTGTTCATGTCAAAACGTATTAAACCTTTTACAACAATCTCAAATTAAAACACCTGAGGTTTCAATTGCTAAAACAGAGATAACCGGCCTGTCGTTTACACAGTTAGATCTGCTGTTCGATCTGAATATCAAGAATACGAACGGCCTGGCCATTCAATTGCAGGGACTCGATTACCAATTGTTGATAAATGACAACTCCTTTCTCAGCGGTAACCAGAACCAGGGGATAGAAATTGCCGCATATGCCGATAATAAAGTAAGCTTGCCGCTGACTTTAAAACTGGTGGATATGTATAAAACCATTACCAGTCTGATCAATCAGGATACCTCCGCTTATCAATTGAATTGTGGCCTAACTTTCGATTTACCTGTTCTGGGTGCAACCCGAGTTCCAATTTCAAAAACAGGCTCTGTACCCCTGCCTAAAATACCAAACGTCAGTTTGGGCGGAATTAAACTGAACAGCCTGAATCTGAACGGGGCTAATTTGGAATTAAAGTTAAATGTTGAAAATTCTAATGCTTTTGCTGTCTTATTAAATAACTTAAACTATGGCCTGACTGTCAATGGCGTGAACTGGGTGCAAGGACAAACAGTCAAGGGCTTTTCGTTAAATGAGAAGAAGGATCAAACTTTAACTCTGCCGCTTTCCCTCAATTTTATTCAAATTGGTACATCGGTCTACCAGTTACTGAGCAGCAATAAAGCACTTTCCTTTAAATTGAATGGCGATCTTAATCTTTCTGTACCAAACCTGGGTATCCCCCAATCAACTTTTTCATTTGATCAAAGTGGAGAGACTAATCTAAAGAAATGAGTTGGGTGATACGCGACGGGATAATAATAGTTATCTGGAATTAAAAAAATCTCGATAATCCAAAACCGATAAAGGTCTCATTTCTGTCCAGGCGCTGGGTTATATCAACGCGGAACATATTAAACAATCCGTTGACCGATAATCCAACCTCTTGATGCAGGCGATCAGCATAGTGTATCTTAAAAGTTAAATTCTCCAGCCTGTCTTTTGAAATCCAGGTTTGGCCAGCGGCACCATGAATGATGATGCCGATTCCATTCCGGGTTAGATAATCCAAACCCATTAATTCGAATAAAATGGTCCGAAAATTGTGTTCCAGGAATATAACTGCATATTTTTCCCCTTCGTACGGTCGTGAAGCTAGCGTGCGTAAGGTACCAAAGGGGCTAAAACCCAGCAGACCACTATCAATTGTATAAAATTTCTGTAGAGGCAACTTACCCTGAGCGAAACCAGCCGCTACATGTACATCCAAAGACATAGGTAATAACCGTCGTTTTAACCAGGTGTTCAAACTAAGATCAGCACCAAAGGAGTATCTGGTATAATCGTAATCACTGCTGAAGAGGCTGGGCGAACTGTGTTCAACACTGAACTCCAGCCGCTTTTGCCCGACCACACCAAACGGAATATATGCATCCCCGTAACGGATCTGTAATCCAATTGACCGTAAATTACCAGGCTCTATCTGTGGATTGAACCGTTGCTTAAAATCTGAACCGAGCAGGTTAAAGTCAGTCTGTTTTCTGACTGAACTATGTTTCTCACTTTTAAACCGGGCTGTAATCACTGAATTCAAAAATCCGATTGGCATAGCAGATTCAAACATCAAGGATTTGTTCCAATAATAATCAAAATAGTCTGCCGCAGCCAGTAAAGGAGCCAAACTTGCTAGTGTACGAAAATAGGTCTTAGAATCCCCGCCGCGTATATCTGTATCACTGCTGTATGCGATTTTAAAGCGTGCGGGGTTCTTTGTATTGATATAATATTCCAGTCCGGTTGTATAACCTCCGCGTTTCAAACTGGTTTTATATGCCGCCAGCAGATTAATAGTCAGATGTTCCGATATGCGGGGATTGTACTTTAGACCAGCATGTAATCCATCCACCCGGTTAAACCAGGCTTGGGGACTGAACTGAGCAAAGAATTTACCTGATTTTTTTTCTTTATTGTCACGGTCGCCCTCAACTCGTACTTCTATCATTTTAGCCAGAAATCCGCTTGGTTTAAAAGCCTTGCTCAAGGTCATGGTACTGTCCAGAGTCTGATAGGCGACCTCTTCACGTCTGGTCAGCGGTATAAGTGCCTGGCGTTCGGTAAAGAGAGTCGGATCTTTTAGCGTTAGTGAATCCACAGTGAGAAAGTCTTTTTGCCGGTAAAGTGAATCAGGTAAAACTATATTAATCTGGTAATCGGTTAATCCTGTAATACGCTTATAATAGATCCTGGGGAATTGCAGGCCGGTCAGGCCGATTTTAATAGACCCTTCGACACGATAATCTACGGGTAACCAATATATTCTACCAAAATTGCTGAACTGTTGTCGATATTGAAGATTCCACTCCTTGATTGGCCAGGGATAGAGAATAGTCGAACCTGGTTTCAAATTTACTGCCAGCAGGGAAAAAGTACTATCAAGCACCTCTATGGTACCTTCAAATGTAGGTTGTAATTTACTGGCCGGAATGACCCGGATTGTAAATACATCCTTATCGTCAAGGTAGCGGACCTTTTCCAGTTTAAAATCATAGTACTCTAGCGCATCGGGGTGGGTAGGTCCAATTACCTTATAACCCTGCTCTTCGATGTCATCATCATAAAAGTTTGGAATATAACTGGCGATGGCAAGATTTTCCTCCTCACTCAAATTACTGGTCTGTTTTTTGGATTTAATGAGTTCCCGCAGACCTTTTTCACGATCCCAGTAGGTTTCGGAAATGCTTTCGGCAATAGAGACAATACCCGAGTCATTCTCCAGTACCAATCGGCTGTAAGCTTTGGCCTGATAGGTTTTTAAAGCATCACGCCATATTTTTTTCCGTTTTATGACTTGGCGCATGATCTCAATGGCCGGATCTTCAGCAATCACCACAACCGGGGGCATTTCTATAAGCGTCCGTTTCAGAGATATATGCAGTTCCTGATCGGGCCTTGTATTAAGAATGATTTTTTGTGTCTCATAACCGATATAACTTATGATCAAAGTATCTGGTAGCTGTTGTAGTTCAATCCGAAATTTACCGTCATCGTTCGAAATGGTACCGCGATAACTGCCGGTGATCTGGATATTGGCCGCCACCAGCGGTTCGCTGGTTTCCTGATCCCAGATAAAACCAGAAATTGTTATTTGCGACCATACCTGCCCAACAGCAGCAAACAACAGCAAGGTTAAATAAATCTTAAGTCGAAACCGGAAAAAACATCTCTGTCTCATGTTGAGTTTAATCCCTTCTAAATAACGGATAAGTCAATTAACTGTATAATATTTTA
>CAYSHN010000156.1:4441-7818 GCA_964430815.1 uncultured Calditrichota bacterium
ATAATATTTTATACTAACGATGTATGGAGTGAATTAGATTCATGATAATTAAAATTTTTTTAAAATTAGCATAAATTTACTCAAATGTTCCAGAAAAATAGCCGAAATTATATTGATAATGTTGAAAATCAGTTATAAATTCGTTGTTTACTTGTGAATTATATCTGATGATAATAAATAATATTACAACTGTTTGGAGGAAATATGTCCGCTAAGTCTGTTTATAAATTTGGAGATGGTCATGCTGAAGGAAAAGCCGATATGAAACTTTTGCTGGGTGGCAAAGGTGCAAACCTGGCTGAGATGGCTAATCTGGGCATTCCAGTACCGGCTGGTTTTACCATTTCGACTGAAATTTGCAACGAATTCTACAAGAGCAAAGGCAAATATGCTCAAGAAGTAATAAATCATGTAAAAGCAGGTGTGGTTCACATTGAAAAAATCATGGGAGCAACATTTGGTGATTCTAGAAATCCGCTGTTGGTTTCGGTGCGTTCAGGAGCACCAGCTTCCATGCCCGGGATGATGGATACCGTTCTGAACCTTGGTTTGAATGACAAGACGGTGCAGGGTTTAATTACAAATTCTAAAAATGAACGTTTCGGCTGGGACTCCTACCGCCGATTTGTTCAGATGTATGGTGATGTGGTACTGGGTATGAAGCCGCAGTCCAAGGAAGAAGAGGATCCCTTTGAGATTATCATCCATGACTTAAAACAAAAGCGCAACGTGAAACTGGACACAGAACTTACGGCTGCTGATTTGAAAGAATTGGTTCAATTATTTAAATCAGCTATCAAGAAAAATACCGATAAGGATTTCCCCACTGACCCCTGGGAACAACTGTGGGGAGCCATCAGTGCTGTTTTCCAGTCCTGGAACAATCAGCGTGCTTTGACCTATCGTAAATTGCATAATATCCCGGCTAACTGGGGCACCGCCGTTAATGTTCAGGCTATGGTTTACGGCAATATGGGCGAAGATTGTGCTACCGGTGTAGCCTTCACCCGTGATCCGGCCACCGGTGAGAGAAAATTCTACGGCGAATATCTGGTTAACGCCCAGGGTGAAGACGTCGTAGCAGGTATCCGCAATCCCCAGCCGGTAAATGAGTCTACCAAAACCAGCAAAGAACAGCAGACTCTGCAATCTATCATGCCGGCCGCATACAAGGACCTCGACCGTATTTACAATCTGCTGGAAAAGCATTATCGGGACATGCAGGATATCGAATTTACCATTCAAAAAGGTAAATTATGGATGTTACAGACCCGTAATGGTAAACGCACCGCCGCAGCGGCAGTACGTATAGCAGTGGAAATGGCCAATGAGAAATTAATTGATACCAAAACAGCGATTATGCGTCTTGATCCGAACCAGATTGACCAGTTATTGCATCCTACTTTCGATCCGAAAGCCAAGAAGAATGTTATCGCTAAAGGTTTACCGGCTTCACCCGGTGCCGCCACTGGACGTATCGTCTTTCATGCTGATGATGCGGAAGCCTGGACTGCTAAAGGGGAACAGGTATTACTGGTGCGTATTGAAACATCACCTGAAGATATAGGTGGTATGAATGTGGCCGAAGGCATATTGACCTCCCGGGGTGGTATGACTTCACATGCAGCAGTCGTAGCCCGCGGAATGGGAACCTGCTGCGTGGCCGGCTGTTCAGTTTTGAACATCGATTACAAGAAAAAACAAATAAAAGTTGGTAAACATTTATTAAAAGAAGGGGACTGGATCTCACTCGATGGTTCGACTGGTGAAGTGATCGAAGGAAAAGTGCCAACGGTCACGCCTGAACTCTCCGGTAATTTTGGTATATTGATGTCCTGGGCCGATCAGTTCCGCAAATTGAAAGTACGTACTAATGCCGATACACCGCATGATGCGGAAGTCGCCAGGAAATTTGGTGCTGAAGGCATTGGACTATGTCGTACCGAGCATATGTTTTTTGAAGGTGACCGGATTAAAGCTGTACGTGAAATGATCCTGGCTAACGATGAAGCAGGTCGCCGTAAAGCACTGGCCAAATTATTGCCCTATCAAAGAGAAGATTTCTACGGAATCTTCAAGGCGATGCACGATCTACCGGTAACCGTACGTACCCTGGATCCACCCTTGCATGAATTTTTACCACAGGATGATCAGAGTCAGAAAGAGATGGCTGATGAATTGGGTACATCCGTAGATGAAGTGAAAGCTAAGGTAAGTTCTTTACATGAGATAAATCCTATGCTGGGACACCGTGGCTGTCGACTGGGTATCACCTATCCGGAGATAACTGAAATGCAGGCCAGGGCAATCATGGAAGCAGCCTGCCAGTTGACTAAAGAGGGAGTTAAGGTTTACCCGGAAATTATGATTCCACTGGTGGGGACTAAAACTGAGTTGACCAATCAAAAAGCATTGGTTAAAAACACGGCCGAACTGGTACAAAAAGAGTATAAGGTCAAGGTCGACTATCTGATTGGAACCATGATCGAAGTGCCCCGTGCCGCCTTGACGGCCAATGAAATTGCCGAAGAAGCTGATTTCTTTTCTTTCGGTACCAATGATCTTACCCAGATGACCTTTGGTTTCTCCCGTGATGATGCGGGTAAATTTCTGGCTGAGTACGAGCAGAAGCATGTTTTGACCGAAGATCCTTTCCAGACACTTGATCAGACCGGTGTTGGTCAACTGGTGGAAATGGGGGTCAAAAAAGGAAGGGAAACCAAGCCGAAACTTAAGATCGGCATTTGCGGTGAGCATGGTGGTGAACCTCGCTCGGTTGGTTTCTGTCACCGCGTTGGTATGAATTATGTAAGTTGTTCTCCTTTCCGTGTACCGATTGCCCGTCTGGCTGCCGCACAGGAAGCAATCCGTACCAGCAAATAGAATGGAACAGAACTATTAAATGATCGAGTTAGAATAAAGCCGGGATTTATCCCGGCTTTTTAATTAAATTAATTATAATCAGTCAGAAAAATGAAGAATATTCTAATCATCCATACAGGTGGAACATTCGGTATGTATCCGGTCTTGCCGTCGCTGACCCTGAAACCCGGCAACATTAAAGCCGACATTGAAAAGTATCTTCCGTTGTTAAAAGATATTGCCCATATTCATTTTAACATTCCATTTAATCTGGATAGTTCCAATATCAGTCCTGATGAATGGTTAAAGATTTTTTCGATCATTAAAAGAGAACAGGATCACTATGATGGCTTCGTAATAATACACGGAACCGATACCCTGGTTTATACCGCGGCAGCCTTATCTTATCTGCTGATAGGTTTGCATAAACCCATAATCCTGACCGGCGCTCAACGTCCCTTATCCGCTATTCGTTCCGATGCCCGCGGCAACCTGATCAACGCGGTTGAATTGGC
>CAYSHN010000157.1:0-7769 GCA_964430815.1 uncultured Calditrichota bacterium
CTAAATCGGTGACGTTTTCCGTTTCGAAAATCAATCCGTTATACCCATCTTCTATAATTTCTAGAAAGGGTTCCAGGCTGGAAACGACTGTCGCACATGAATAAGAAAGGGCACGTTGTAAAACACTGCTATTAAATATTTTCTTGTAGGGTAATATTACCAGGTCGGCGGATCTGAAATAATAGGGAACCATTTGATTCTGAACATATCCCAATCTGAGAATTATATTTGGCTCCAGATCGAATCGCCTGATTAATTGTTCATAATATTCAAAGTTGATTTTCCAAGGTCTGCCAACAATAAGCAATTGTATGTTTTTCACTTCATTTCTGATTAAGGCCAGAGCGTTGATTAAAGTATCAAGCCCCTTTACTTTTTTAATATGTCCAAAAAATAATAAAATGGGTACGATTAGGTTTAAACCAAGTTTTTTTCTTGCTGTGGCCCGGGAAATCTTTTGATCGTATATAAAATCAATATCCAGAGGCAGTACAACTTCAATTTTGCTCTCATCATAATGTACGAAATAATCACTGAGTTTCATTTTAGCATAATTACTGTGTACGACCACTCTTTCCAAATACTTCGCAAAGAGTGAATAACGTGCTTTATAATATTTTTTTTTGTCTTTCGCGAATGATTCAATATCATGAATCGTTGCTACAGTTTTAATTCCAGAAACATGAAATGACCAGATCGAGATGAACTCAAGCATGGAAAAATGATAAATATGGAAATGGGCTATATTTAAAGAGTACTTTTTACAATCACGTAAAGTATGATAGGTACTCAATAAGAACCACAGACCTTTTATTAATTTACTATCTCCCCTATAAATATTCTTATATAACTTCTTTATACTTGTTGAGCATGTCAGGTTTTTATCTAATGAAGTTTCAGTGCAGGTATAAAGAGTGACGGGTATGCCCGATTTTACAATAGCCTCACACATTCCCATATCATAAAACTCATTTCCACCATGACCACCAATATATTCGATTATTGCCACTTTCGGATTTTCCATCATTTACCCTGATTAAATATTACCGTTATTTAGATACCGATAGTTATATTAGTGCCATAGACTCAGGTCTCTGCCAATTAGTTTTTCTAGCGCTATTGTATCATTACGATATAGATTATAAAGATACCAACGAGTGGATTTTTCAATTTCTGGTTTTATTTTTGGATTGAATAATGTTTTTTTGAGAAATTGAATCCATTTTTTGGGAAGAATCAAATTGCAACATTTTCTTAAAAGTGTGATCCTGTATAACAGCTCGATCCACACACCATTAGGCATACCAGCCAGGTTGTATTTTTTCTCCGTTCTCGGCAGATCTTGGTTATCAACTTCCAGAAAATCAAGAATGGAAACCATAGCCGGATTCAAATTCAATAAGTCTTCAGAGAGACAAATTTTAACCTGCTTGGCCGGAAAGGTTGTCAGATATCTTTTAACTTGGTCGAAGTAAAATCCAAGTTCAATGTATTGCTGGTAATAAAGCGAAGTTAATTTATGATCGTATTGCCGATAAACTACGTTTTCGAATGACGTGCGGATATATCCAAGCCTTTTATCCATGAGATAGTGAGAAAATGCCCGATCGACTGGATTTCGAAGTATGATCAGGATTTTTGCTTGGGGGATTAATTTCATGATCTTGGAAGCGGTGTCTGGATAATAAAGATACGATACACTGGCTTCACCACAAATTTTCTGGTCTTTATTCCGGCTGAATAATCTTTCATATTCCCGTAATGTCTTTATATTCTTATGTTCATAGTATAGTTTGTTTTGTTCAATCTCCTGATGGGTAAAGAAATTAGGTTCCTTTACCGGACTCATGAATATATCATGATGAGATCGTAAATAATTGTATAAACTTGTCGTACCCGCCTTGGGCGCACCTACAATAAAAAAATTTGGTAACATAATTTGATTCGGATCCGTTTAATTCAAGTTATTTCCGAGTCCAAATTCTCGCCTGAATATTTTAATACCAGGAAATCTTTCCAACCTCTGCAAAATGCCTTAATCGCATCTGTTCTTCCTCTGCGAAGGAATTGAACGATTTTATACATCCAGTATCCGGGAAAACCGATCCAGAACTTAATTCGGTTGAGACCTCTACCGTGCAGGGACATCGTAATTAATACATTCCTGACGATATGATACACATAGAATGCCAAATTGACATTTGACGGATGAAGAATCGGAATGAATGCTTCTGTCGGACGTCTCAAACTGGCCTGAACTTTATGTTCGATCATCGTCTGTGGAACATAGATAATTCTCCAGCCGGCCCGGATACAGCGTAAACTGAATTCAAGATCTTCTACATAGGCAAAAAATTCTTTTCTGAAACCTCCCAGCTTATCAAGTACCGTTGAACGAATCATCATAGCACAACCGGTAGCGAAAGTGACATACCGGGATGCCACTATCTCCGTATGGTCAATTCGTTTACCAAAATCATAAACCGTAGGCAGCCCTCTGAACCAATTTACCTCCCCGCCTGCATACCATATTTTTGAAGGATCATCCAGGAATACGATTCGCGGTACAGCGATCGCCGCCTGCTCATCTGCGATTAAGGCTTCTTGCAGTGTTTTTATGGTTTCTGGACGTATACGGGTATCATTATTCAGGATAAAAACAAAATCACTAATGCCTTTTTTAAGGATATATTCAATTCCTAGGTTATTGGCATTTGCAAAGCCCATGTTTGTTTTGTTTTTGATCAAGGTCGTATTTAATCGGCATTTATTCAGGTAATTCTCAAGTTGCTCAACAGCAATGTCAGCCGAATGATTGTCGATGATAACAATACCAACTATACTATCCTGCACGGCTATCGATTCGAGACAATCGATTGTATCATTTGAATTGTTATAATTGATAAGTAAAATGCTCGTTGTCGCCATTTTTAAACCAGATTAAACTCCAAACCTATTTCAAAAAAACAGATCATGGGATATTATACTATTATTGGCTACTATTATTCCTTACCAATTTCAGCAAACCAAAACCATACGGCTTCAACTCAAGATCTTTCAAAACAGTGGTATCCGTATGGAAGTACAATGTTTCCTGGGCCGTGGTTTTAAAATTGGTGAGCCCCCTGCTGGCATATAAAGTGCTACCGTAAACGGAGGAATATTCTATTTGTGCGTCCGGATCAATTTTTTTTGAATCGATAATAAGATCATGTAAAACAAATTTATTATCCGATTTATTGATAATGTAGATGTAGGTCGTATCCTGATTCTGAAAGGCCGAAATACGCAATTGTTGATTATCGGTGCTCCCTTTGACTGATAGTTCAGATTTAAGCAGGCCGGTACCTTCTCTAAATATTCTTTGCAATAACCAAAATGAAAAATAAACAGAACGGCGTATATAGTTTGACCTAGGATCGGTCTTCTCTCCGTCGAGCCGTTTATTTATCAGGGCAAATCCCAGCCATTTTTCAGACAAATTATGATATACGGCGTATTCGATATATGCGGTATACGTTGAGAATTCGGCCAGATTCAGCATGAATTCCGCCGCATAAAGGTTTTGTAAATTTGTGTTACCATAAATACCGTCGTTACCGAATGGCGATATATTCCATTCGGTGATCCAGATACTTTTATCACCGCCAAATTGGTGATGGTAATAAGTAATTATATCATAGAATTTAGTGGTCAGATATTTCGCCGCGATAGCACCTGCACAATTAAAGCAATCGGATAAATTTTTCTGCCCGTCACAGTGTTGAATGACCAGATAGGGGTGAATGATATAGGCGTCGTAAAAATCCTTTTTTGCCAAATTTTCATTCCAATTACGAAAAAATGCCGATTTCTCCTGCTGAGGGGAGGGAGCAGCCACGGCTCCGATCTTGATCTGGGGGTACGTATTTTTTATCGCCCCGGCAAATTGCTCGGCCAGCGATAGATAATCGGTTATATCACCGATTTTATGCCGCCATTTTTTTAAGTAAACCTCACTGCCCAATTCTATACCTGCTATTTCCACTCCGTTTTTATAAAAATAATCGATCAGCCTGATAAATCGCTCCGGTGATTCAGTCAAAACATTGGCGACAAGTAAAACCTTTGCTCTGGTAATTTTTACCAATTTGATAAATGCATCCGTATAGATAAAAGTACTGCCTAACCTTTCCTGTTTAAGATACTTTTTCTCTAATCCAAATTGTTGTGCTTCTTCTTTGATAATCCCGTAACCTTCACCATCCCAATGATAAATACTCGATATTCCGCCACCGGGAAATCTGAATAAATGACACCTCAGGGATAATATTAAATCAGTATATTCCCGGTCATTGATATCAAAATCGAAGAACAGGCTTTCAGTGGAAAATCCGTATAAATCCAAGTTCAAATTGTGCTTTACGTCAGAATTAATGATGATCTGCACCGGTTGGGCAGAGTTTAGCTGTATATCCATCATCGTACAAGACAGCACCATAACCAAATTGGTTATTTGTAATATGTTACACATATCATCAGCCTATTTTAAAAGAAGATTTATACCAAATATCTAAATTCAAACCGGTAAGTTTTTCCAAAGCCTTAATATCGCTATCAAAAATACTTAACATATAATTTCTGATTTCCGGAACCAGTTCAGTCTGCTTTATTTTTTTATTGTTTATTTTTTCCAGGAATAACCTGATTTTATATCTTAATACTCGCCGACGTTCCTTATCTTTAATAATTTTTTTAGCCCATCTGTTCAGGATCGTATCCCGGTAGATAATTGTATTCAGCAAATTGATACGGGGTACAAATGCAGGATTGCTTTTTATGGCAGTATTAAATTTAAAATCGATGTTCTTTACACCAATAAACTGAAGAATCTCATGCAAATATTTTTCCTTTTGCTTAATGAAATTTTCGAATATAAGAATCAACAGATGATCTGCTGGGAAATATCTTAAGAATCTCTGTATCTGTTTACTGTAATATCCCCTGGCGGTATAACCGAAATGCACTCGATTGTATTCTCCCTTATTTAACCTCTCGTTTTCCAGTCGCAGGGCTTCGGCAAAGGAGTTATCTTCAATGTACCGTTTTCGATTCATCAGATAGTGCGAGTAGGCACGATCAACCGGGTTCCGTAACAGAAATATCAATTTGATATCACTGCCCAAAGTATTATAAATCCTTTCTGCTGCATGATCATGATACATATAGTCTGGGTCTATTTCTCCCCTGGTAACATCATTACTGTTCTCAATATTAAAATATGATAAATAGTATTTCAGACCGCGCCTGAATTTATCATCCTGACAAAAGAACTTTGTTTCTTTTAGGGCAGGTAAATCAATTTCGTAATGCTGTTTTAACAAATCGTGCAAAGTGGTCGTTCCCGACTTTTGTGCACCCACACCGATGAAATGTACTACCACCTTTTCTCTCCGCTTAAAATATCCTTCTTCCTAATTTATATATCCGCGAATGACTTAATCTGGTTAGCCTCTGTCGTTTCCTGATAATAGTAATAATAGATCAGAACAATAATCATTAGTGAACAGGCTGGTGAGGAAAATATGTTTCCAATCGCGCTGGATTGAATGAAGAAGGCGATTAAATAATATGCAAGCGCCTTAAGAAAAAGAGTATTTTTCAGAATGATAATTCGCTGATAGTACAGATATGAAATTAAAAACTGGATATTTACATAAAACCAACCGAGAAGTCCATATAAGAAAATTACGCCGACAATACCGAGATCCGATGGATAGAAATAACCGAAAATTCCAGAAAAACCTTGATGCCATTGTTCACTGAGTCTCCCAACTCCTAGCAGGATATATCGCCAGTCTTTAATTAAAAAGCTCAGCATTACTGACAATAAAGCCAGTCTTATATCGACAGAAGGTTCACCTGTTCTCATACCTTGGAAAAATAAAAGAATATTGCCAAATAATGTTATATAACTCTCGATAAATTTGGGATAGGTGACAAAACTCAAGCAAACAAAACCGATTAATGCCGATACAGAATAAAACGCCAGAATGAGTTTTTCTTTTAATTTTAAATTAAAAAAAATGTATATTCCTAATGACAGGAAAGTACTGATGATCAAGCTTCTACCTTGCTGGACTAAAAGGATATAACCAGCAAAAAGGCAAAAATAGAGTAGGTTTAATATTTTTCTAGTTTGATGGCCTTTAATAAAGTAGTAAATAATTGCGATGACTATAAAGGTATGCTGAAATTTAAAGTGATACCCTCCCCGTAGTTCACTGTACGTAACCAAGCCCTCAATATCTAAGTATTCTTTTGGATCCAAAATAGCGGCCATAAATATAAAGGATATTAAACATAGCCAGGCAATCAGTAAAAAAACATGCTCACAATCAGAAAGTTTTATTTTCGCATTTTTTAACAAGTAGAAGAATAAGAGGCCACTTAGCACCAAAAGCCATTTTCTTTCGGCAAGTAACCCATACACAAGGGGTTGTTTAAATTTAATATGCGCCAGAATCGCCGAATAAAGCGGCATTAATATCAAACTGATGATAAATAATTCAAGATATGAGAAATTTTTACCCAGCAAAAAACGATCAGCAAGATAAGCCAGTAAAAATAACAGTAGAAATATCAAATATACTGTTTCCAGCGGGTAGTAGATGGCACGCAGAGGAGTTTTTTCCAATATACGGAAAGAAAACAAAAAAAAAGTTACCAACAAGACCTGCCTGAGATATAGATCGTACCGGGTGTTTACTTGTCTTGGGAATTCTGTTGTCATATTTTTATAAGCACAAAGAGCGTTCTTACACTATAAAAAATATTATTCTCCATTTATCCAGCTGCTTAGATTCCTGCCGATTAACTCCTGTAATTGCAAAATTTCGTTCTTATAGATTTGTAGTAAATATCTTCGTGTATTTGTCGGCATTTTCGGTTTTATCAGTAGCATCGTTAATATGTTATATCTAATCTTTAGAAGATTCGACCGCATTCTGGGTGGAGTGATTTTTTTTATAAATCTGCTGACCGGATTACTTGCTCTGAAGAAATGCACCAAGGTACGATTTTTAGGTATGCCGGATGGATTAATAAATATATTTTGGTTTATTTGAAACTTATGGTCTACATCCAGGAATTTAAAAGTCTCCCTGGCCAGCATAGCGGGGTTCTTCAGATCCTCGAATAAAAATACCTGTGTTTTGGGGAAAGAATGTTTGTATGCTTTCACCTGCTCATAGTACATACCGAAATTTATATAATTGAAGGAGTGATGGTGTACTTCCCTTGCCTTGATTATGTCAGGTTTTATGGCTTCCTCAAAAGTCAATGTTTCCATACATCTTAGTATATTGAATATATAATGTGAAAACGCACGATCAATCGGATTACGTAAAACTATAATTATTTTAACGCTGGCGGCATTTTGCTTATAGACGGTTCTGATTTTTTCTATGGTTTTTTCATAGAGATAAAGATATCTCGTGGTTGCGTCGCCTATAATTTTTTCGGACTCAATTTCATCGTACAGATTAATATACTCTTCAAGACTCAGAATCTTATTCTTTAAATGAAATTTATTTTCTTTTGATTCAAATTTCGTAGAACAGAAAAATCCCGGCTCTTTATTCGGTATGATAATCCGTGGGTGCTGTTCTATATAATGGACTAGTGCGGTTGTACCACTTTTTGCTGCACCCACTATAAAAAAGTCAGGAAGTCTGGCTTCGCTTCCTCCCAGCGGAATAATCATAGGCCATTCCTCGAGTGATTCATGA
>CAYSHN010000158.1:0-7754 GCA_964430815.1 uncultured Calditrichota bacterium
CTAACAATAGTATTAATCTTAACTTTAAACAAATCTTCATTTGATGTATAATTTTATTTAAGCAGGTTAATCATTGAAAATGTTTATTTAGATTTTCGAATGATTTATTTATAATTTTCTTCCATTGAGGTTTCATGAACAGCGAATCTAGCCATGAAGTCACCAGGGGAAACGGCAATTCATATTCAAGGATGTAAGTAACTTTAGTTTGATTTCCCTGGGCGGCAAAGATCCAATGGGTCTGGTGTGACATCCCTTTGGTGGCCTTTCCATCCCAACTGCTATTAGGCACAAAATTATCTATCTCTGTTTCAATTCCAACCGAGATGCCCATCATCTTTATATTATAGGCAAAACGGGCACCATTTCCGGTAAGAATCCCGGTTCTGGATTTAAAACCGGAAACCCCTTCAAACCAGTCTTCCCAATTTTGCCAATCAGACACATATTTAAAAACAACCTGAAGCGGTGCCTGGATAAGTGTAGTAGTTTCAATTCGTGCCATTTTTCTCCTCTTTATTAAATAAATTATCCGTTATAGAATTCTTAAATAACAAATAATTTTAAAAAAGTTATTTTTTAGGCGCTGTGACCTGCGTCAGTGCTGGCTAATTGACCAATATCAATATTCTCCAGAACCTGTTTGCTATAACCGATTCTGGCTGCATTAATCATGGCCAGACCTAGATCTTCCATGGTGCAAACATATTTGGGAACGAGAATTTTCCATAAGGGATAGAACCAGCCTAGTATTTTAGAGAAGATATAAGCATTTTTTAATCCTGTGGTGGGTTTGATGAATCCTGGTCTGAACATGTAGGCTGCTTTGAAGGGCAGCCGCAGCAATTGATTTTCCGATCTCCCTTTTATCCTGGCCCACCTGAGACGTCCTTGTTCAGTGCTGTCTGTTCCCGCTCCCGATATATAGCAGAAGATCATAACAGGATTAAGTTTGGACAATGTTTCGGCAGCCTGCATGGTGAGATCATATGTGATACGGTAATAATCTTTTTCATTCATGCCGAGTGAGGAGACCCCCAGACAGAAGAAACAGGCATTAAAACCCGTGAGCTGGTTTTCAATCGACGTGTAATCGAAGAAATCGTTGTGCAGCAACTCCCGCAGTTTAGAATGTTTTAACCGGCAAGTTTTTCTGCCAATAACCAAAACCGATTCCACATCGGGGTGTTGCAAACATTCATGCAGAACACCTTCGCCGACCATGCCTGTAGCACCGAATAATATGACTCTGATCTTCATTATTTTTTCCCCTCAAGAAAATTTCCATAATGTTTCTGTACGCAGTCGGGGCAGACGCCATGAGAAAAGGAAACTGTGCTGCGGGCCATGATATATTTTTCCATCGGCTGCCATTGGTCATTTTCATCACGGATTTTCTTGCAAAAGGAACAAACTGGAATCAGTCCTTCCAGAAGTTGGACTTCCCGGGATAATCGGCGGTACTGATTTGCATTACGATCAATAATAAACGCAAAACTGGTCAGAACGGCAATCCTGATAATGGCATTAAGACCGGCTTCAAACAGAGTCCATGGTATTGTCCACAAATCTATATTAAAGATAAAACGAACCAAGGGCATGATCAGGGCAAAGGTCAGACCCCACCAGCGCCCGTTATACCAGGAGGCCAGGGCGACCGGGATTAAATAAGAAACGGGGAACTGGATATATGGTCCTGAAAAATAATCAACAAGAAGGAGTAAAATCGCAATCGTTAACCAATAAACCAGATAGATTGGTTTACCCGCAGTGTGATTTATTTTTGACATGATATGGTTCCTATTTCTTGCATTTGATGATCCTGAAGATTTTGTTATTTGTAGTCATCTCAAATGTTTTTATAAGATTTACTCTATCAATCAGGGCATTTATTCCACCATTTTTAATATAAGACTTGAAATTAGTATAATGTTCCGGTCCTCCCAGTATTTCAAAAAACCGGACAATTAAACCACCCCAATTGTTCGGTAACGGAACGGCGTAATCCAATATGATGACCTCACTGGCAATATTTTCCATCTCCTGTAAAACCGAATATCCTGAAGCGATTGGAAATTGGTGTAATCCCATTGAAATGAGAACAGTGTCAAATTCATTTTGTTTAAAAGGAAGTGTTTTGGTGGCATCTGCTTGCAGAAATTCAACATTCTTAATTAATTGTTTTTGTTTGGTTTTATTGGCGGTATTGATCATGGCACCTGATTTGTCAATCCCGACAACATGTTGTGCTTTAGTCGCGATCAGAAAAGTCAAAGATCCTGTTCCACAGGCTACGTCCAGTACAGATTTATTACTGGTAATCAAAGATTGGACCCTGGTGTGAACAGACTGCAGTATCGGGTCGATCACAGTTTTATAAAGAAAACCTGTTATTGATAAATTCATGACAGGTTTATTTTTTGCCCGGTTCCATTTTCTACAGTTAACTTCTTACCTTTGGTTTCCGGAAACATCCAAATCCATATCCCGGTCAACAGGGCAAACAGGGCAGCCAGCGAGATCCCGCCGCCCAGTCCATATTTTGCAGCGATCATGGCGATGACCACCGGTGTAAAAAACTGTACACCGCGGGCCAGGTTGAAAGCCGAACCCATAGCCGTGTTGCGAATTCCGGTAGGGAACAACTCGGAAAATAAAGGTCCATAACCGCCGAACATCCCTGTACCAAATCCCACCAGAAACATAAAAGCCAGGATCACTTGTGGCGTAGCGGCAATAAGATCCCACATGACCGTGATCATGATCAGTCCCAGGGCCATTACGAATGAATAGATGGTATAAGCCGGCCGGCGTCCCAGACGATCAGCCACAAAACCGAAGGTAAAATAACCCAGGAAACCACCGGTCTGGGTTACCAGCATCCATATGGCCGACTTGGCCATCGAGAATTCCCGCTGCTGATGCAAGTATCCGGGCAGCCAGGAGTAGGTAAACCAGTAGGCTGACATATCGAAGATGGCCAGTACCAGACAAAGCAGGAAGATCCTGCGATAGGGCCGAGTGAAAAGGAGTAAAAATTTATTCTGACGTTCTGCTATAATAGCTGTCGTCGGCTGTTGAGCCAGGAGTTTCTTGCGTTCCAACCACATATCGGATTCGGTCATGGATCTGCGAATATACACGACCAGTAGTGCTGGCAGTACAGATATAAAAAAGCAGGCTCGCCAGCCTATGGTTGGAGCCAGAAAGCCCCCGATCACCGAGGCCAGGGCGATACCGACCGGGGCCCCGGTCTGCATATAGGCACCGTAACGTCCGCGCATTTTCGGCGGAAAAGTTTCGCTGACATAGGTTTGTCCGGTGCCCCATTCTCCTCCGACACCAAGGCCAGTAATAATACGAAAGATCAGCAGCAGCCAGAGATTACCAGCTAATCCTGAAAGAAAAGTGCCGATACTGTAGGTCAGGATGGTCCATTGTAGTACACTTTTCCGTCCATAGCGGTCGGAGAGCATGCCGAATATAACACCACCGAGCGCCGTGGCGGCCAGTGATGCACCGAGGACGTACGATACTTCTACGGCTGAAAGGTTTAAGTCCTTGCTGATTGGAATAAGCAGGAAGGTATAAAGGATAAGATCGTAGAAATCGAACACCCAACCGGCCCAACTCAACAGCAGGATCCGGTAATGCTGCCGAGTCGGTCTATCGTGTTCGCTGAGCAAAAGATTTGATTGCATAATATATATGCAAATATTTTTTATCTTATAGAAAATACAACAGAAATACTATTCCTAAAACGATCCGGTAGTATCCAAATAAGGCGAATCCATACGATTCGACAAACCAGACAAAAAGTTTGACGGCAATCCAGGCCGAGATAAACGCCACCACACCTCCCAGTCCCAGCAGGATCCATTCAGGACCGGCCAATTGAGCAGGTGTTTTGAGTAAATCATATCCAGTGGCAGCACACATGGTAGGGACGGCCAACAGGAATGAAAACTCCGTAGCCTGTTTTTTATTATACCCGTTAAAAACTCCGCCGATAATTGTAGCCGCTGCCCGTGATACGCCCGGTATGACTGAAATACTCTGAAAAAGACCGATAAAAAAAGCATTACGATAAGAAATTTCTTCCAGTTCAGCATATTTCTTGGCGGTATTAATAAGCCACTTATCCAGCAGAATAAGTATTATTCCACCGATGACCAGGGCTACGGAAACCACAATCGTATTAAAAAAATAATTTTTTATAATTTTGTATAATAAAAAACCAATGATCATAGTAGGAATAAATGCTACCGCCAGTTTTTTATAAATCATGAAATTACTGATAAATCTGCGGGCATAAAGAAATACAATCGCTAATATTGCTCCAATTTGAATGCTGATTGTAAAGGTCTTGACAAATTCCGGATTTTGCAACTTAAGTAGGGCTTCGGCCAGGAGCATATGACCGGTGGAAGAAATGGGCAGAAATTCAGTAACGCCTTCGATAATTCCTATAATTATCGCATCAAGATAATTCATAATGTGGATTCGCTTGAGTTAATATTTATTGTTAAAATTTATTTTACTTCTAATAGCAAATAGAATCAAATAGTTTTCCTGATTCGCAAATATAATTGTTATTCATTAGAACTGAAAATTATTTCTTCAATAAGCTTGCTGGCCTCCCGCACACAGGGCAGGCAAACCTGATTGGAAAGATCTTTTTCTTTGAGTTGCTGTTTACCCTCGGCCGTATTAAGATCACAACCTAACAGTTCCCGGCAGGAGTCTGTGCCGTGCAATTTTCTGAACTTATGGGCGAATTCCTGCACCAGGGCGTAAGCTTTTTCTTTAGTGGCGGAGTCGGCCGGATCTATCATTCCGTATTTACAACCGATCACCATAAAGGCTCCGGTTACGGCACCGCATACTCCCTGCAGACGTCCCATCCCGCCGCCAAAACCTGTGGCTATACGCAAAGCATCTTCTTTTTCGATCTTTAATAATGGCGCATAAGTAGAAAAGACTGCCTGAGCACAATTTAATCCTTGTTTGAAACAATCAATGGCAATATCAGTTCTCGTTTTCATGAGTTATCCTTATAAATTAATAGTTCTGATGAATTATGAATATTCATCAATTGAATATACAAATTTCGCCTTTGGCGACCTACTTTTTGTCTGGCTAAAAAATAGGCAAAAAGGCCCTTCGCGAATTAAAAATTTTATTCATATTTATACAATATTAATAAACAACTAGTTCCAGCATACTGTTGGGTGGTATCTTGATCTCCTGCTTTTGATCACGGTTTGGTGAGAGTGTTTCCCAGCGTAATAGATACCGCCTGTTATCGTTTGTCTGGCCCGAATCGAAAATCTTGTTTACGATCATTCCGGGGAAAGCAGAGCGCAGCGAGTCTAATACCATGGGATATTCCTTTTCAAGCGGCTCAATTTTTAGAGGGGCTAGTGTCTTTTCATCGACAATAATTTGACCTCGCCCATATTTGATATGATGGTAGCCCAAAACACAATACCCCTTTTTTGAATACGGTTTGGGCGATTCAAGTGTTATCTCCCGAACAATACTACCATATCCCTTAAAATCCCAGCGGTAATCCCAACCTGTAATCTGTTTGCTCAGCCATTTGTTATTCTGAAAACGGGAAAGAAAAAGTTGACTGTTTCCCGCGGAATCGTATTTATGATAGGCAATAATTACATTACCGCCTGAATCGAAACCGTACTTGATGCCAATATTTATCAAACCGCCGTTTACCATGGTGGTATCCACATAAAGTTGCGGATAATCAATTGTGATCGGCAATTCCACATTTTCACCACTTACACTTTGCCAGTGCCGTAGATCTTTGCTGCGGGCATATGACAAGGTGTGATTGGTAGCGCAATCAGGTGTGTCGCGCCAGACCCAAATTAAGTGATAATATCCGTCAGGACCAAGCGCAGGCCCTTCCATATAGGCGTTCATTTTTCCCTGTCCATCCAACAGTGGTCGATTTAGCAGGCGGATCCACTTCTGACTTTGTGAAATCCAGTAGTTGAATATTTCGTGACCTGATCCGCTCAGGCCATAGCGGTAGTGAAATATAATTTCTTCCTGTGGCCCGTACATAAATTCAGGGTAAGTAACGACATCCTCTTCCGTACCGGTCATGGTATGAAAAGCCTGCATGGAATGTATATCAAAGGGAATTCTACTACGAAAATAGACCAGTGGTGAAGAGTGCATATTTCCGGTCAGGTGAATATACCCCTGGTTATCAACCACCATGGCTAAGTAGTTGTGACTGTCCCATCCCACCTTTGAATCCAGCGGCTGATAATCCCATACCTGTTCATCTAGCTGCCGGCAGGCCAGAATCATTTGATGTGCGGTATCATAAAAAGCGACATACTGTTTCTGACCTGTAGTAAACAATGCGAAGTTAACCGGAAAGGAGGCTGGTACATAACCAACCAGAACAGATTGAATCACCTCTGAACCAGTCTGCTCTGTTTTTTTGAGCTGAGTACAACTACTGATGAAAAAGAAAATATATAAGAGTGCACAGCACAGTAAAATAGATATAGAAGGTAATCGCGACTGGTTAATCAACATAATCATTATTGCTGATTTAATAATCCCTTATAAATTTAAGGATGCTGTTCAAATCTGGTGCATTCAAGGTATGGGGAGTGGTAATGGGATTGATATTTTTTAAAGATCTTGATCATATCGTTACTCTCATAGGCCTGATTCCGTAATTCGTGTGAAATAATGACAGCAGCAGCATTCCGGGCTATGAAATCATCATATTTACAGTCAAGTGTGACGTACGGTTTCTTATTTCTTACACATATTTGGGCTGCACGTAAGGATTCCCGTTTAAAATATGGATCTAACGAAATTATCGACGCTGGTTGAATATCTATTTCCCGAGGATTATTCCATTGTTTTTTACTCCGGTGAAAACTGGCATAATTGCCGAATACTGTCGGTGAATTCTTGTCGACAATGACAACTTCCTCGGTGCCATAATTCTGTTTTATAGTTAAACGGGAAATATCAATTTTAAAAGGTTTGATCAGATTAAAAATTTTATCGGCACATTTTTGATTGATCCAATTTCCATCGAGTTTTGTTTTAAGTCCTAGTTTTGATAACATGATGGCCGAATTTGCCGCTTCACCGCCAATAGAGGGTAAGGTCTGTTTTATTTCGGCATATTCGTTGGATTCAGGGAATTTAAAAGCGCGGTCAAGAATATGTACCGTACTTGCTGAAATCATACCATAAAGATATACATCGTGCATATAATCAGAACCAACTGTGCTGACGGTAACGGAGATATTCTTCTCCGAAGGTCGCGACCAGATGATTTTCCTCCAGGCGTTGCCAATAACGGACGTTGGCGATTCCGATCAAACCTGCCATGAAACTGGCTGCGGCACCATGATAAACAGCCCAACCAATAATCCATAGCATAAAACCGGTGTACATAGGGTGGCGGATGCGTGAAAACAAACCAGTGGTCACCAGGTGATCAATATTTTCTACACCCCTTAGTTGAAAAAGTGCGCCCAGGGCCAACACCAATCCCAGGATAAATAAGCCAAAACCAATGTGCACCAACCAGGAGGGCAGGGTGAGTTTTAATGGATCTAAGGGACACATTTCAAACCAACTCATCCAGAGTATAATCATGATCACAAGTATTATTAAAAAAAGTAGTTTGCTACTTGGATTTGCTTTACCGTTCTTTTTTAATAATTCGTAACTGGTACGGATTCCCAGACTGA